>JAHADO010000016.1 GCA_018375265.1 Campylobacter concisus
TAAGATATGCTATTAAACGGCGTTATTATCGTATGATTAATCAAAAAAGATTAATATTTAATAACAGATAATTAGTAAAAAGAGTAAAATTATCTTAATTAAGTTTAAATTTAAAAATTAGTTTTTTAAGCTTGGGTTAATTAAATGAAACTGAAATTTAAAAATCTAAAATATAATCCAACCTTTAAATTTAAAAGGATTATTGATGGAAATTTTTATAGTCATAGTTTTGTTTATCGCTTCAGGTTTTGCTTTTATGAAATTTGCCCCTGTTTTTGGCGGCACACCAGATGCCAAAAGCCAAAAGCTCATAAAGGCTTCGCCAAATTTTAACGGCAAAGTTTTTATAAATTTAGAGCCGACAATTGATATGGTAAAGGATAATCCGCAAGCGTCTATGTTAAATTACATCCCTCAAGCACTCTTTCCACCAAAAGGCAAGCTACCAAAGCGCCCTTTGCCAAATTTAAAATTTGACACAAATGCCCTCAAAAATGGCGAGTTTATCTGGCTTGGGCACGTTAGCCTCATCTGCAAGCTTGATGGCAAGATCATCATCACAGACCCAGTTTTGCACAGGGCATTCCCTCTCCCACTTGGCGGCAAGCCATTTGCCTACAAGCACGCCATCACCGCTAGCGACTACCCAGAGGTGATCGACGTCGCCCTCATCTCGCACGACCACTACGACCACCTTGACCATAAAACGATCCTTGAGCTAAAGGATAGGATAGCCAAATTTCTAGTGCCACTTGGCGTCAAGGCTCACCTCGTAAAATGGGGCGTGGATGAAGGCAAAATTTACGAATTTGACTGGTTTAATGAGCAAAAGATAGAAAATTTAAACTTTACTTTTTGTCCCTCAAGGCACTTTAGCGGGCGCACATTTAAAAGAAATACCACGCTTTGGGGCGGCTGGGCGGTAGAGGAGGCTGGCTTTAGTTTTTACTTTAGTGGAGATGGCGGATATGGCAAGCATTTTAAGATGATAAGTGAGAAATTTGGCGGCTTTGACCTAGTTTTTATAGAAAATGGCGCTTACAGCGATGGCTGGCCTTATGTGCACATGAAGCCAGAAGAGTCAGCGCAAGCGCTAAAAGATCTTGGAGCTAAGCTTGGAGTGCCGGTGCATTGGGGTAAATTTGATCTTTCTTATCACGCTTGGGATGAGCCGATCAAGCGTTTTGAAAAGGCGGCTACAAAACTTGAGCTAAACTACGCCACGCCGATGATCGGAGAGGTTTTCAGTGTGCAAAATCCACCTAGAAAAAAGTGGTGGTATGAAATTTAGGAATAAAATTTGCTCTAAATTTTAAAATCCAAAAGGAAGTGCAGATGAAAATTTCTGAAAATTTATCAAATTTAAAAAATGCCATCGACAAGGCTGCAAAAAACGACCTTGATGCAAGCGCTACTGGAAGCTTTTTGCAAAATTTAGAAAAAGCAAACAAAGAGACGGAGAAGATCTACGAGAAGCTTGAAAAAGAGCTAAAGAGCGATGCGCAGATGTTTAAGCAGTTTGACTTCATGCAGATGATGACAAAGCTTCAATACGGCAACTTAAAATCAAGCGAGCGTGAAGAGCTGATAAACAAAATGAGCAAAATCGCCAAAGAAATTTAGCCGTTTAGTGTGGCTTTACGGCGAGTTAAATTTGGCTATTTTGCGTAAATTTATGTGGTTTTTTGCTGAGTAAATTTGCCAGAAAATGTAAATTTACTCACTTAGTAATTGTTAATATTCTCGCGTTTGCCACATCTTTTGCCAAATACCTGTTGCGCACTGGGCACGTATGACACTATCAAAGCGCAAAATCCAGCAAATTTATCAAATGCTTTTAACCTCTAAATTTAAGCTAGCCAATCAATAAAGGCAAATTTTAAAATTTCATGAACGAGCAATTTCGGCTCTAAAATTTGAGCTAAGCAGTTAGCGAAGCCAAATTTTAGTAGCCAACTCTTGCGAGTGAATGGAATTTTAAAATTTACAAAAAGATTTTTAGAAATTTAAAGTTTTGTTTCTTTGTTAAGGGGGAAGAGGCTTGAATTACGAAGTCACTCTCTTCCCCCTTAACGATCCCCTAACTCCGACAACGTTAGAAGTGTATGCTTTAGTGCTTCGCACTGCATGCGGTCTATTATCATGCAAGTTTTTAAAATTTCATGAGCGGGTAATTTCGGCTCTAAAATTTGAACTAAGCGGTAAGCAAAACCAAATTTTAGTAGTCAACTCTTGCGAGTGAATGGAATTTTAAAATTTGCAAATTTGTTTTTTAAACCATGTTAGTGTCAAATAAATTTAAAAATTTAAAAAATCACATACCTAATTTATATATGTAAATTTACTAGAGAGAATTTAAGAGCCAAAAAGGCTCTTAAATTTTAGTGGAGTTCGCTCCAGACTTTGCGTTTCCAAAGCCAAGCAAAAATTCCTAAGATGAAGAAGTAGATCATGACATAAAGTCCTGTGCTCTCGCGCTCAGCCTTTTTGCTGTCGCCTACTTTTTCTATGTAAGATACTATGTCGTCTTCAGCGGCTTTGTTTAAGCCAACTCTAGGCATCGCAGTGCCTGGAAGCATCTTTTGAGTATCGTTTATAAATTTATGCAAGTAGTCAGCACCTTTTGAGCGGATCATCATAGATAGATCTGGTGGGTTTGAGCCCATATATGCTGCAAGGCTTGCTTTGTTGCTGAAAGCATACTTTTTATCATACTTCATATCGTGGCATCTTTGACATGCATCAGCAAATACTTTCTCGTCTGTGATCTTGCTCTTTGCATCAGCATCAGCTGATACCTTTTTAAGGTAAGCAACTATGTCAGCGATCTCAGCGTTTATATCGCCGCCAGCACCCATAAATGCAGTCATTGGATAAGGATGCTCGTCATTAAATTTATGAGATAGTTTTACAGCCATAGTTGGATTTTTGATGAGTGCAGCCAAAAATCTCTCGTCATAAATTTTACCAGCTGTGCTAAGGTCTGGTGGCACTACGCCAAAGCTTTGGCTAGCTGTCTCAGCGTCCATGCTAGCTGGCATACCAGCTGCTTCGATGCCGTGACATCCTGTGCATCCAGCTGCGCCAAATGCCTCAGCACCTTTTGCAGCGTCACCTTTTGCAAGGTCGATCGAATTTATATCAGCCCAAAAAGCTGTGTAGTCATCAAGAATTTTTTGTGCTGTCTCAACATCTTTTATAGCCGCTTCTATGCTAGCCTTATTGCCGCTAGCTTTTGCAGCCTCAAGCGCCTCTTTTTTCTGCTCTAAAAAGTGCTTTGCGTAGTCAGTATCTTCTTTTGAGAAATTGTACTCGGCATTTGCAGTGTGCGGATGAAGCTTTGTGTGAGCGTAAGGCTCGATACCCCAGTATAAAATACCTGAAAGAATAACAACGATGGCAAAAATTTTAAGCTCTTTCATGATTAGCCCCTTTTTCTTTCAAGTATTGTGATAACTGGAAGTGCGATTATAAATAGCACTAAAAATAGCAGTGAAGCGTAAAATCCTATCCAGTCGTTGATGCCGCCTGTTGGGAGCTTGCCATATATAGATAATACGATAAGGTCTGCAACTAGCACCCAAAACCATACGAAAAATAGTGGTCTTTTGTGAGCTGGTGCCACAAGGTCGCTTCTATCAAAGAGCGGTATAAGCATAAACGCAACACCTGCAAAGGCAAATGCGATAAGTCCGATGTTATAAGCTGAAATTCCAGCTATATCAAAGAAGAAGCCACGTAAAATTTCATACTGCCACAAGAAGTACCACTCTGGATAGATGTGTGGTGGAGTTTTTAGCGGATTTGCTGGCTCAAAGTTGATAGGATCCATAGCAAAGTTGAAGTGATAGCAAACAAGATATATGACAAAGATCATGAAAAATGATACATACATAAAGTCTTTTGCCAAAAATCCTGGCCAAAATGGTATAACTTTAGCTTTTGCTCTGTCACCATGCAAGTACTCTTGCGCCTCTACGTCAAAGTCGATATCTTCGCTTGTTAGGTTATTTACGTGAGGAACTCTTAATGAGTAGAAGTGGATAACCAAAACAACGATAGTTACAAGTGGTAGCAAGCATACGTGAAGCATGAAAAATCTTGTAAGTGTTGAGTCACCAACTGCGTAGTCTCCTCTAATCCACTCAACCAAAGCATCACCTATAACTGGCACACCACCAAAAAGCTGAGTGATAACAGTAGCCGCCCAGTAGCTCATCTGTCCCCATGGGAGCATATAGCCACTAAATGCCTCTGCTGAAAAGCAGATAAATAGCACCATACCGCTTATCCAGATGACCTCTCTGCCTCTTTTGTATGAGCCATAGTAAAGTCCAGTAAGCAAGTGGATATACATGATAAGAAATATCGTAGAAGCTGAAACTGCATGGATATGACGCCAAAGCCAGCCATACTCAACCTCTTGCATAATAGTGTAATTTACGCTGTCAAAGGCCAAATTTACATCTGGCTTGTAATACATCATAAGCAAATAGCCAGTGATGATCAAAAGTAAGAAAAGCGTCGTTAGGATAACACCCATCGCCCAAAGGAAATTTATATTTTTTGGGATCCAGTATTCGCTAACTAGAACCTTCATAAGCTTTGTAAAAGCTAGGCGTTGGTCAAGCCAGTCAATAACGCCAGTTGATTTATGAGATAAAGACATCACTAACCTCCTAAGCTTTAGCTACTAATTTTTCGTATTCTGGGCTTGTTTCGCCTAGAACTAGCTTGGTACCATCGATCTTAAATGGTGGGATATCAAGCGGTCTTGGTGGAGGTCCGTATGTCTGTATGCCATCAGCGTTAAATTCGCCGCCATGACAGGCACAGACAAACATTTGCTTGCTCGCTTTATACTCAGGGATACATCCTAGGTGCGTGCAAAGTCCGATAAGAACTACATACCTCGCATCTCCAACGACTACATCTCTTTTGTCGTTTTTAGCCATATCTGGACTTTTTTTGAGGATGAAGATAGGCTTTTTACGCCACTCAACCTGTCTCATCTCGCCATCTTTGATCGGACTTAGATCGACGGTTGTAAAACCAGCAGCTTTTACGCTAGGGAGCGGATCCCAGGTCTTTTTCATGGCAACTAGTGACATCGCGCCACCCACAGCTGCCACTGCGCCAAACGCAAGGCCGATAAAGCTTCGTCTTTCTTGCTTTACTGACATTAATTTCCTTTCTATAAATAAAATTTAAATGATTATACTCCCAAAAAATTAAAAAACTATAATCTCACAATATAGTTTGTAAAAATAAAGTGAATTTAAGCTTTTTTTACACTAAAATTTGAAATAAATTTATCTAAAAACGCCTGTATATCGCGACTTAGAGCTTCTTATAAAAGAGAAATTTGACCTAATGCCCAAACGTTAAGATAAAAAAAAATTTTCTATTTTGGCACTCGTAAAATAGAAAATTTTAATAATAAAATTTATTAAACTTAAAAAATTATAAATAGCAACTATTAAAAATGAGCAACTTTGTTTTAAATTTTAAACGCTAGTTAAACTTAAAAATCATAAAAGGCTTAAATTTAAGCCTTTTTCTCGCTCATTTTTATGTATATATGTAAGATATCGATCGCTGCTGGCGTGATACCTGAAATTTCGCTCGCCGCAAAGAGCGTTGGAGGGGCAAATTTCTCAAGCTTTTCGACCACCTCGTTGCTAAGACCACTTATGCTTCTAAAGTCGAAATTTTCAGGGATTTTCACATCCATCATATCTTTCATTTTTTCGATCTGATTTTTTTGCTCGCTGATGTAGTGCTGATACTTGCACTCGGTTAAAATTTGGTCCATGCTCGCATCGTCTAAATTTACAAATCTCTCATCAAGCTTTCTTAGTTTCTCGGCCGTAAAGCTCTTTCTAGCTACGATCTTTTGAAGGCTCACGTTTTGGCTGATCGGCTCTTCATCAAGACTTGCCAAAAGCTCTAAATTTGCCTTGCTTGGCGTGATCTGAGTGCTGTTTAAAAACTCTAAACCCTCTTTTAAATTTCTTCTTATATTTTCGATCTCATTAAAAGTCTCATCATCAAGAAGTCCAAGCTCATGACCATATCCGCCAAGCCTTAAAATGGCATTTTCCTCACGCAAAAGCAAGCGATACTCCGCCCTACTCGTAAACATCCTATATGGCTCTTTTGTCCCTTTTGTCACAAGGTCATCTATCAAAACGCCGATATACGCCTCATCACGGCGCAAAACAAGAGGCTCTTTGTTATCCAGCGAAAGCGCTGCATTTATGCCAGCCATTAGCCCCTGAGCGCCAGCCTCCTCGTATCCTGTCGTACCGTTTATCTGCCCAGCCAAGTATAGCCCTTTTACTTTTTTGGTCTCTAAGCTATGTTTTAGCTGTGTTGGCTCGACGTAGTCGTACTCTATGGCATATCCATGCCTTACGATTTTGGCGTTTTCAAAGCCCTTTACAGAGTGAAGCATCTGCACTTGCACCTCATAAGGCAGGCTCGTTGAAAAGCCGTTTATGTAGTACTCAGTCGCTTCAAGGGTCTGAGGCTCGATGAAAAGGTGATGTCTGTCGCGGTCGCCAAAGCGGTTTATCTTATCCTCGATACTAGGGCAATATCTTGGTCCGATGCCTTCGATCTGGCCTGTAAAAAGTGGCGCTTTATCGAAATTTGAGCGGATTATCTCATGCGTGGTCTCGTTTGTATAGGCAATGTAGCATGGTAGCTGCGTTGGGGAGAAATTTTTAGTTCTAAAGCTAAACGCAACTGGCTTTGCATCGCCATCTTGCTTCTCTAAAATTTCAAAATTTATCGTTTTTGCATCGATCCTTGGGCATGTTCCAGTCTTTAGCCTGCCTAAATTTAGCCCAAGCTCCCTTAGGCTAGAGCTTAGATCCTTTGCGCTTAGCTCGCCCACACGGCCAGCTTCAAGCTTGTTAAATCCAACGTGAATTAGCCCATTTAAAAATGTGCCAGTTGTAATTATCACTTTTTTTGCGTTATATGTGTTGTTTAGGTGGGTTTTAACACCTGTTACTTCGCCATTTTGGCTTAAAATTTCAGTAGCGATCTCTTGAGAAATTTCTAAATTTGGAGTGTTTAAAAGCAAATTTCTCATATAAACTCTATATCTATCCATATCGATTTGAGCGCGGCTACCACGAACTGCTGGGCCTTTGCTCTCATTTAGTACGCGAAACTGGATACCAACAGCGTCAGTTGTAAGCCCCATCTGACCGCCAAGTGCGTCGATCTCTTTTACAAGATGCCCTTTTGCAAGGCCTCCGATGGCTGGATTACAGCTTGCAGCACCTATTTGCTCAGCTAAGATAGTGATGAGTAGAGTTTTTTTGCCCATTCTAGCAGCCGCAAGACTTGCCTCAATGCCAGCATGTCCGCCGCCAACGACGATGATTTCATAATTCATGATAAATTTTTCCTTGTTTTTTGATAGGCAGATTTTATCAAAAAGCATATAAAATTTAAATTTTTTCAAAGAAATTTCACCACAAAATTTATGGCTAGAGTTTTTTATTAATGATATTTTAAATATTTTACTGCTAGATTTACAAAATTTTAAATCCAAAAAGGCTTTATTCATGAGGAATTTACTAAAAGTCACTGGCTTTTTGCCCTACCTTGCGATCGCATTTTTAAACGCAAGTGTCGATCTAGCACACAAAATCACTATCCAAAACGTCCTTTTAAAGACCTACTCAGGCGACACGCTTTTCATCCTAACAGCCGTTATAAATGCGATGATCTTGCTTCCATTTATATTTTTATTTTCGCCTTCAAGCTTTATAAATGACAAATTTGCAAAGACAAAGGTTATTAGAATTTGCGCCGTTTTTGGCGTTGTTATCAGCGTTGCGGTGCTTGTTAGCTACCTTTTGGGTGCCTTTGGCGTGGCATTTGCGCTCACGCTCATTTTAGCTGCTCAAAGTGCGATCTACTCGCCTGCAAAATATGGCATCATCAAAGCACTTGTCGGCACTGAGCGACTTGGCACAGCAAACGGCGTCATCCAAGCGCTTACCATCGTAGCGATACTTGTTAGCTCATTTTTGTTTTCATTTATATTTGAAAATTTATACATCCAAGGCGAAAACTCAGAAGAAATTTTAAAAAGCGTCTATCCTATCGGCATCTTTTTGGTTGTTTTTAGCGCACTTGAAGCATTTTTTGCCTACAAGCTACCTTATATCAGCGAAACAAACGAACAAAGCAGAGAATTTGAGCTTAAAAGATACATCAGCCTTAGCTACTTAAGAGAGAATCTAAAAGAGGTAAGGTCAGATAAAAATATCTGGCTAAGCATCGCTGGTCTTAGCATATTTTGGGGAATTTCTCAGATCATCATCGCAGCCTTCCCAGCTCACTACAAGGCAGTTTTTAACGACGACAGCTCTCTAGCAGTGCAAGCCATCCTTGCAGTAAGCGCCATAGGCATCGCATTTGGCTCATACGTGGCTGGCTCTATGTCAAAGCTTCACATCGAGCTTGGCATCGTGCCGATGGGTGCCATTGGTATATTTTTCTCGCTTTTATTTTTCGCATTTGGCTCAAGCATCGGCGTAGTAAGCCTTAGCTCATTTGCATTTGGCTTTTTTGGAGGCATATTTATAGTGCCGCTAAATGCGATGATCCAGTACTTTGCCCCGCAAAAGAGCACCGGCAAGATAATGGCGGCAAACAACTTCTTGCAAAACATCTCAATGCTGTTATTTCTAGCCATTGGCATAGGCTTAGTATATTTTGAAATTTCAACCACCGGGCTTTTTGTCTTTACAGCGCTTGTTTGCTTGCTCGGCAGTTTTTACGCCATTTTGCAGCTTCCACACCTTTTTACAAGGCTACTTTTACTGCCATTTTTAAAGACAAAGTACCGCTTTTTCGTTGAGGGACTTCAAAATTTACCGCAAAGTGGCGGCGCACTACTTCTTGGCAATCACATCAGCTGGATCGACTGGCTCGTGCTTCAAGCTGCAAGCCCAAGGGGCATAAGATTTGTCATGTATAGAACGATCTATAACAAATGGTATCTAAAGCAAATTTTTAAATTTTTTAAAGTGATCCCAATAGGCGCAGGCGCTAGCAAAGAGTCAATCGAGTTAGTTAGAGAGTGCCTAAAAAATGGCGAAGTGGTCGCACTTTTCCCAGAGGGTCACATCAGCTACAACGGCCAGATAAATGAGTTTCAAAAGGGTTTTGAGCTTATCATAAGAGATCTAGAAGAAATTTGCATCGTGCCATTTTACCTTCGTGGCCTTTGGGGTTCGAGCTTTTCAAGAGCTAGTAAATTTTACAAAGACCTCACTTCTAAAAACGGCAGACGCGACATCATCGTCGCCTTTGGCAAGCCAATAACCACATTTATAAACGCTGCAAAGATGAAGCAAAAGGTGCTTGAGCTTAGCTTTTCATCGTGGGAGAGCTTCATCTCAAGGCAAAAACCACTAACAAGCGAATGGTTAAACAACGCAAAAGAAAATAAATTTAAAGAGTGCGTGAGCGACAGCACTGGGCTAAATTTAAGCAATTTGAAATTTATAACAGCCGTTTTAGTATTTATCAAAATTTTCAAACGCGAGCTAAAAGATGAGAAAAATATAGGCATCTTGCTACCTAGCTCAAGCATCGCAGCAATAGTAAATATGGCGCTTCTTGCCATGGGCAAAGTAAGCGTAAATTTAAACTACACACTAAATGAGACCTCGCTAAATCACGCCCTAAGAAAGGCAAATATAAACACAGTTATCACCTCTAGCAAATTTCTTGAAAAGCTCGCACTTAAGGGATTTGATCTAAAAGATGCGATGAGTGGCAAGGCTAAATTTGCAGAGGATCTCTCAGCCAGCGTCTCAAAAAAAGAGAAATTTTTAGCGCTTTTAACGGCATTTTTTGCCCCAACTTGGCTTATTAAGCTTTGCTATTTTAGGCCAGTGAGCTTAGAGGATACGGCCACCATTTTATTTAGTAGCGGTAGCGAGGGCGAGCCAAAAGGCATCGAGCTAAGCCACAAAAATTTACTTGCAAACATTAAGCAAATAAGCGAACTTCTAAATTTCAAAAAAGATGACGTGATCTTAAACTCACTCCCAGTATTTCACTCATTTGGACTAACAGTCACCACGCTCATGCCACTTTGTGAGGGCATAAAAATGGTAAGCGTGCCCGACCCAACAGACGGAGCAACTATCGGCAAAATGGCTGCAAGACACAGCGCTAGCATCATCTTTGGCACCTCAACGTTCTTTAGGCTCTACACCAGAAACAAAAAGCTTCATCCGCTGATGTTTCAAAGTGCCAGAATGGTCGTAGCTGGGGCTGAAAAGCTAAAACCTGAGATAAAAGACGAATTTAGGCTCAAATTTGGCATAGAGATTTATGAAGGATATGGCGCGACCGAAACTGCGCCGGTCGCTGCTGTAAATATGCCAAATATCCTAGAAAAAGAGAGCCTAAAAGAGCTTACATTTAATAGACCTGGCAGCGTTGGCATGCCTCTACCTGGCACCATCATCAAGATAATCGACCCAGAGACGCTCGAAGAGCTAGAAACTGGCACAGACGGCCTCATAGTGATCGGCGGCTCGCAGGTGATGAAGGGCTATCTAAACGACGAAGCCAAAACAAGCGAAGTCATCACGCACATTGATGGCGTAAGGTACTATAAAACTGGCGATAAAGGCCACATCGATGAAAACGGCTTTGTGTTTATCGTCGATAGGTATTCGAGATTTGCCAAGATAGGCGGCGAGATGATAAGCCTTGGAAGTGTCGAAGAAGAGCTTGCAAAGGTACTTGGGGGCGACGTTGTCTTTAGTAGCGCAAACGTACCAGATAGCAAAAAGGGCGAAGCGATCGCGCTTTTAGTAAAAAGTGGCACAGAGCCTGAAAATATCGAGCAAATTTTAAAAGAGAGCAACTTAGCTCCGATAATGATGCCAAGCTATATATTTATCGTTGATGATATCCCAACGCTTGCAAGCGGCAAGGTTGATTTTAAGGGGGTAAAAGCTCTAGCGGTCTCACTTTTAGCGGAGTGAGCCGCCGCCCTTTTATTTTTGTGATAAAATAGCGCCAAAATATCACATAGGTCGCAGTTGCGACTGACATTTGCATAAATCTTAAATTTTTATCTTTTTTTTGCAAATTCCGTTATTGATTTTATTTTTTCTATGAAGGAGTTTTGTATGAAATTTTCTAGTGCTTTTAAATTTGGTGCGCTCTGCGTAGTTGGCTGTTTGCTCTCTTTAAATTCTGCCTTGGCAAATTCTTACGAGCAGATCAAAAAAGATGGCGTCATAAGGATAGCAACAGAAGGCGTTTATTCGCCATTTTCATTTCACAATGAAAAAGATGAGCTAATGGGCTATGACGTGGAGATAGCAAGAGCCGTGGCTAAAAAACTAGGCGTAAAACCAAAATTTATCGAAGCTTCATGGGATGCGATGCTTGCGGCATTTGACGCTGGCAAGGCGGACGTGGTGTTTAACCAAGTAAGCATAACAGACGAGCGAAAGAAAAAGTATGACTACAGCGTGCCATATATGGTCTCTTACTCGGCCATCGTCGTGCATAAAGATAATAACGACATCAAAAGCTTTGCCGATCTAAAAGGCAAAAGAAGCGTGCATTCAGTAAATAGCATGTGGATACCAACCGTTGAAAAGTATGGCGCCAAGCTAGTTGTGGCTGATAGTTTGAGCTATCAGATAAATTTGATCATCACAAAAAGAGCTGATGATACGATAGATGATGCGGTGATGTTTTATGACTACATCAAACAACACCCAAACGCCCCTATCAAGATCATCGAAGCTGGCGATGAGCCGATGTATACGGCTGCGATTGTTAAAAAAGGTAACAAAGAGCTACTAAATAAGATAAATATTGCCCTAAATGAGCTTAGCAAAGAAGGAGTTTTAAGCGAAATTTCGCTTAAATACTTCGGCAAAGACATTTCTAAATAAGGAGAATCAATGAATTTTAAGCCCATTTTTGGCTTTATCGCAGGTGCTTTTTTAGCTTTAAATTTAAATGCTTCAACTATCAAAAAAGGCGAGCTTATAGTTGCAACTGAAGGCACTTACTCACCTTACTCATTTTATGACGAAAAGGGCGAGCTAGTAGGATACGACGTAGATATCGCAAAAGCTGTTGCAAAGAAGCTAAATTTAAAGATCGAGTTTCTAACAGCTCCATGGGACGCGATGCTAGCCGCATTTGACGCTGGCAAAGCAGATGTTGTGTTTAACCAAGTTAGCATAAACGAAGATAGAAAGAAAAAGTATGACATGAGCGTGCCTTACACCATGCCATATCCCGTAATAGTCGTGCATAAAGACAATAACGACATCAAAAGTTTTGCTGATCTAAAGGGCAAAAAAAGCGTGCACTCTGCAACTAGCAACTGGGCAGCGATAGCTGAGAAAAATGGCGCAACAGTGGTCGTAGCTGATGGCTTTAGCAAAGGCGTGGAGCTTATCATCTCAAAAAGAGCTGACGATACGATAAATGACAACGTCACATTTTTTGACTATATCAAACAGCGCCCAAATGCACCGCTAAAGATCGCATATACTAGCAACGAGCCGATGCCAACAGCTGCACTTCTTAAAAAAGGCAACACCGAGCTACTAGAAGCGATAAACAAAGCGCTTGATGAGCTAAAAGCCGAAGGCAAGATAAGCGAAATTTCGATGAAATATTTTGGAAAAGATATTTCAAAATAAAGGATCAAAATGAAATTTACAAATTTATTAAAAGTAGTAGCAGTGCTTGCAATGGCTCTAAATTTGCAAGCAAAAACTATAAAAGATGGCGTGCTAACAGTAGCAACAGAAGGCACTTACACACCTTTTACATTTTATAATGACAAAAATGAGCTAGTGGGATA
>JAHADO010000454.1 GCA_018375265.1 Campylobacter concisus
CCTTTTTGCGAACGAGCGCATAGACTGGGAGCGTAAGAAGTGCCGCCAGATAGATCGCCACAAGGGCTAGCTTGGCTGGTAAAATAGCTCCGATGATCGCTGCGATAAATATGTCGGCACTGCCCATGGCTTCTTTTTTCATCGCATAGCTCACGACAAATCTCAGCGCCCAAAATATAAAACCAAAGAGGATTAAATTTAAAATTTGAGCAAAATTTCCTTTAAAGATAAAAAGTAGCAGGGCATAGGCAAATGCAAAAAATAGCGCTGCAAAAAGAAGCGCATCTGGCACGGCTTTATACCTTATGTCTATGACGCTAAGGGCTAGTAGCATGATAAAGCAAAGCCCTAAAAATAGCGCATAAAGCAGGGTTTCTACGCTTAAAATTTCGCCGCACTCTTTAAAAAAACAGATCAGAAAAAGTAGCCCAGAGGCTAGCTCAACTAGCGGATAGACAAGGCTTATCTTTTGCTTGCAAAAGGCGCATTTGCCGCCTAAAAATAGCCATGACAAAAGTGGGATATTGTGATAAAAATTTAGCTTGTGAGAGCATTTTGGGCAGTGAGAGGCTGGGAAATTTATGCTTTCACTTCGTGGCAAGCGGTATATCAGCACATTTGAAAATGACCCCACGCAGATGCCAAAAACAAAAGCAAAAACGGCAAAAAAGATGACCAAAATATCCATTATCTCACTAAACTCCGCCAAATCTTCGCTCTATATCTTTAAATTTAGCCACGATGCTTGCAAGCTCATCCTTGCCAAAGTCAGGCCAAAGTGTCGGCGTGAAAAATAGCTCCGCGTAGCTTGCCTGCCAGAGCATGAAATTTGAAAGCCTACTCTCGCCACCAGTTCTAACGAGAAGATCCACCGGCTCACTCTCATCAAGTGCCGCATTTAGGCTCGCTTCATCTATCTCGCAGCCTTTTAAATTTAGTTTTCGCACAGCTCTAATGATCTCATCTTTTGAGCCGTAGTTTATCGCTAAATTTAAAAGTAAATTTGTATTTTCCCTTGTCTCATTTTTGGTGATCTCTATCTCATTTTTTAGCTCGTCACTAAATGGCGAGATGTCGCCGATCGTGTTAAATTTGATCCCATTTTTTATAAAATCATCACACTTTAAAAGAAGAAATTTCTTAAGCAAATTCATCAAAAAATCAACCTCTTTTTGCGGTCTTTTCCAGTTTTC
>JAHADO010000455.1 GCA_018375265.1 Campylobacter concisus
TAAATCCCCCAATCCCCTCGCACGTTCAAGGTGCATGCAATGGTGCTGAAGCACTGCATGCGGTTTATTTTTAGAAAATTCTGACAAATTTTAAAATTTCATGAACGAGTAATTTCGGCTCTAAAATTTGAGCTAAGCTGTAAGCGAAGCCAAATTTTAGTAGTCAATTCTTGCGAGTGAATGGAATTTTAAAATTTGAAAAAAAGATTTTTAGAAATTTAAAGTTTTATTTCTTTGTTAAGGGGGAAGAGGCTTAAATTACGGTCTGCTTGCAGTTGTGAGCTAGCGAAGCAAAGCTGTCCTTATCCCTCTTTTGCCTCTCTCTCACCAAATTTATGCTTGAGGAGGGCTTTAAATTTAATTTATAAAAATAATTAAGATATTTAATAAAATTTACTTCATTTGCTAAATAAAATATAATTTTTATCCTATTATGTGTGTTACTTTTCTACTCAACTATTTAAATAAATTTATAATTTATTTTTTTAAGATTTACTTGTAAAATCCCCATAAATATGTAAAAAAATTGCTTTAAATTATCACATTAGTTCTTTTATCAAGGGCTATTTATATAAATTTTCTTAAACTAATATGTAATTTTATGTTTTAAGTTTATTAAAATTTTTATCTATGTAAATCAGGGGTAAATAAGTTTAATGAGGATAATATCTATTAAATTTGTTTAAATCTTTTAAGGAGAAAAAATGAATCGACGAGATTTCATCAAAAGTGCTGCAGCTAGTGCTGCAGCTAGTGCTGCTTGTGTTAGTGCCGGTATCGCTGTGCCAAGCTCGCTAAGTGCGGCAAACGAAGCTGAAAAAGGCTGGCGTTGGGATAAGGCTGTCTGTAGATTTTGTGGAACTGGATGTGGCATCATGGTTGCTACAAAAGAGGGCAAGATAGTAGCTGTAAAAGGTGATCCAGAAGCACCGGTAAATCGCGGTCTAAACTGTATCAAAGGCTACTTTAACGCTAAGATCATGTACGGCGAAGATAGGATCACTCATCCACTTTTGCGCGTAAATGAAAAGGGTGAATTTGACAAAAAAGGTAAATTCAAGCAAGTAAGCTGGAAACAAGCATTTGACGTGATGGAAGCTCAGTTTAGAAAGACTTATGATGAGCTAGGACCTCACGGTATCGGCGTGCTTGGCTCTGGTCAATACACTATCCCAGAGGGCTATACAGC
>JAHADO010000456.1 GCA_018375265.1 Campylobacter concisus
CTTTAGGAAAAGAGCTTTTTGAGAAACAATGCGCTAGCTGCCATGGCGAAAGCGCAGATAAAAGACCATTTGGCTCAACACCACTTAAAAACATGGATGCTAAAGATATAGAAGATAGCATCATCTCTTATAGAAGCGACTCAAGCTTTGGTGGTAGCGGTAAAAACGTTATGCAAAACCAAGCTAAGATCGTCTCAAACAATGATCTAGGTGCAATACTAGCTTATCTAAAAGGCAAAGATGCACTTGCAGATCAAGATACAAACGAAAATAAACCAGTTTCAACCGAAACAAAGCAGGGCAGTTATTTAAGATAAATTTCACTTCGGTAGCTTTGCCACAATATAAATAAAAGGAAGCAGATGTTAAATCCAAAAACATTATTTTTAAGTATGGGCTCAGCTATCGTTTTGATGATAATCTTTGCCGTAGCTAGCGGAGCCGCCACAATAATAGAGAGCAAAACCAGCACCGAAGCAGCTTGGTACTATGTTTATGGGGCTGGCTGGTTTGCGCTCATTCAACTACTTCTTGGTATAAATTTAGCCTTTAACATCTTTAGATACAACCTAATCGATCCTAAAAAACTCCCATCGCTCATCTTTCACTTAGGTTTTATCATCATCTTAATCGGTGCTGGCATCACAAGATACCTTGGCTTTGAAGCTGATATGCATATACGTGAAAACACTGCTTCAAACGTTGTTAGTACGAAGGTTTCGTATATAAATTTAACAGCGCTTAACGACAAAGGCGAAGAAATCAGCTCAGCTATGCCTTTAGGACTTGCTGATGTAAAGAAGGGTTTTGATCTAAAGCTAAAAACAGCAGATGGTGAGGCCAGTTTAAAATTTAAAGAATTTGTACCAAATGCAAGTTATAAATTTGTAAATGATGATAGCGGAAAGCCTGTCGTTGAGTTTGTAGTCTCAAACGAGAGCGAAAGTGAAGAGATATTTTTACTTGAAGAAGAAGAGGCGAGAGTTGGAGATATCAGCTTTATCTTTAATGCCAAACCAGATGAAAATAAAAAATACGTTCTTTTTAGACTAAATGATGGAAATTTTACAGTTACTTCAAATGCCGATCTTTCAAAATTTACTATGGCGGATAGCTCAAAAACTGAGCTGAAAGCTGGCAGTGTGAATGAATTTGGCACAGGTAGCTTATATACTATCTCAAATATAA
>JAHADO010000457.1 GCA_018375265.1 Campylobacter concisus
AGCGGAAATACCAGACTTTGGTTTGGTTATAAAAGGAGCTAGAGATGCAAATTTTCACTAAGGCAAAAGTTTATGATTTTATGCGGTTTAGATTTGTGTCACTCGCACTTTCTATATTTTTATTTGTTGGTTCGATCTTTTTGCTTGCAACGAAGGGGCTAAACTACGGCATTGACTTTTCTGGTGGTACGCTTATTCAGCTAAAATACGACACCAAAGCGCCACTTGATAAAATTCGCGACGCTTTTGGCACAAATGAAGTGCTTAAAAACGCCTCTGTTACTGAGTTTGGAAGCGAAGATGAGGCTGTTATTAGATTTTCAGGATCAAGTTCAAATTTAACTGGTGACATCGGCACTGAGATAAAGCAAATTTTAAAAGATACTGGAAATTTTGAAGTAAGACGTGTTGATATCGTTGGTCCAAAGGTTGGTGACGAGCTTAGGCAAAAGGGTTTGATGGCTCTTGGAATTTCACTAATTGGCGTGCTTCTTTATATCACATTTAGATTTGAGTGGAGATTTGCGCTTGCTGCGATCGCAACTGAAATTCACGATATCGTTATAACTGTTGGTGCTATTTCGCTATTTGATATCGATGTAAATTTAGACACTCTAGCGGCTGTTTTAACGGTGCTTGGCTACTCGCTAAACGATACGATCATCATTTTTGATAGGATAAGAGAAGGCATAAAAGAGAGCAAGAGAACTGATATCGAGGGCGTTATCAACGAGTCAGTCTCAGCCACACTTTCAAGAACTATACTAACTTCAGCCACTACGATGATGACTGTTGTTGTGTTATTTTTGTTTGGCGGAGATATGATACATGGATTTTCATTTATCCTTATCGTTGGTATCGTTATAGGAACGATCAGCTCGATCTACATCTCATCACCATTTCTTATCTGGTTTAAATTTAGCATTGAGCATTTTAGAGCTAGAGAGGCTGAGAAGCAAAGGATCAAAAAAGAGCGTGATAAAGAGCGTGCCATGTTTGAAAAAGGCGTTGTGTAAGGAGGGATAATGAACTGGGGAAAAGTTATCTACATATTTTTTGCGCTGATGAGTCTTACGACTACGGCGGAGTTTTTATATGATAAAAACGAGATTGCCCTTTTTGTGGCAGCTAGTATAAATTTGGTTTCAACTTTGCTTAAGATCGGTGTTAAAAATTTACTTTCA
>JAHADO010000458.1 GCA_018375265.1 Campylobacter concisus
AACGATAAAAAATAAAAATGGCGCTTTTTCAAAGATATCAAAAGATGGCAAAGAGGCGATCAGTGAAATTTCACCGCTCATGGTTGCGGGTAAAAAAACGCTGGTAAAAGTTGCCATAAAAACAGGCAGGACGCACCAGATAAGAGTGCATTTGGCTAGCTTAAATTTACCTATTGTTGGCGATGAGAAATACGGCAAAAATAGGGCAAATAGAATGTTCTTGCATGCCTATTCTATCGCTCTTTTAGACTATAAATTTAAAGCGCCGATCCCAAGAGAATTTAACTCTCTTGGATTTGAGCTATCTAATAAATTTGAAATTTAAAGAGCAATAAAGAAATTATTTAGTAATATACGCCCTTTAATAACAACTTAGAAAGGTGATTAGTGTTCGAACAAATTAGCGAGTCTTTTAGATTAGCCGTTAGCAAGATACGTTTTGTAGATGATGAAAAAGCTCTAAAAAACGCACTTGACGTTCTAAAAAAAGCTCTTTTAAAAGCTGATGTTCACCACAAAGTCACCAAAGATCTACTCGCGTCTATCGAAAGTGAACTAAAGCAAACTGGCGTTGGCCAAAAGAATTTCCTAGATGCGATCAAGTCAAATTTAACTACTATCTTAACAGCTCCTGGCAATCAAGGCTTTGTCTATGCGCCAGTTGCACCGACCATTGTTTTGATGGCTGGCTTGCAAGGTAGCGGTAAAACAACGACAACTATCAAGCTTGCAAACTATCTAAAACTAAGAAAGAAAAAAGTTTTAGTTGCGGCTTGTGATTTGCAAAGGTTAGCGGCGGTTGAGCAACTAAGACAGCTGTGTGTTGCAAATGAGATCGATCTTTTCTATATAGAAAACGAAAACAACCCTATAAAAGTAGCTAAAGAAGCTCTAGAAAAAGCAAAAAGCGGTCTTTATGACGTGCTTTTGGTGGATACCGCAGGTCGTCTTGCGATCGATGAAAAGTTGATGCAAGAGATAAAAGATGTAAAAAATGCGATAAATCCACATGAAATTTTCTACGTAGCTGACGCTATGAGCGGACAAGACGCTGTCAAAACAGCTACAAGTTTTAATGAAATTTTGGGAATTTCTGGAGTTATCCTTTCTAAATTTGACTCTGACTCAAAAGGTGGCGTAGCTATTAGCATCGCAAAACAGCTAAATATCCCAC
>JAHADO010000459.1 GCA_018375265.1 Campylobacter concisus
CAAATGATAAGAGCAAGGCTGAAGCAAATCAAGAAGCTATCGTTAGGCGTGAAAATTTATATAATCAGCCTTTTACTG
This sequence comes from Campylobacter concisus, assembly GCA_018375265.1. Lineage (GTDB taxonomy): Bacteria > Campylobacterota > Campylobacteria > Campylobacterales > Campylobacteraceae > Campylobacter_A > Campylobacter_A concisus_AB. The sequence continues at coordinate 79 of JAHADO010000459.1, forward strand.
TTAGGGGGCGTGTTAAAATTGATCAAAAGACTGGTTATTGGACTGATCCTTATACTGGCAAACTTTATAATGTTTTAACTGGTGATCGTATTTTTGAAAGTGATTTAATTTCTTCTAATGCTGAAACTCATACAAATACAAATGCTGGCAGTGGTTCGGTTGTTTCGGCTGATGTAAATTTTAAAGAAGTTCTAAAATCTCAAGCAAGTATTAATAGCGAAATTTCTAAATATATCTCTACTATTGGTGAAAATCAAAAAATTTATAATCAAAATTTAATTAAGGTCGCTGAAAACTCTGCTAAGCTTGTTGATAGCACGAAAAATTATTCGCAGGCTATGCGCGATGGTTTGTCTGGTGTTAAGTTAAATGCTGATGTCAAAGTTAGAAATACTCTTGATGCTTCTTTATCTATTGATCGTCCTGTTGAAATTTCTTTGCCAGCTTCTTATGCTGAAAATCAAAAAATACTTAGTGAAAACTCTACTAAAACACTTGAAATTTACAAAGAAAAGGCAGAGTATGATAAAACTTCTGTTGCTATTAAAGACCTTGACGGCAATACTATCGCAAAGGCTTCGCCACGTGAGATAGCTCTATCTCGTCAAGCTGTTCAAGCTCGCACTTATACCGATGAAAATAATTTTGAGCTAGATAATGAAGCTCTTGATCTTTTTGATTTGCCTATGCCAAATTTTAAAGACCTTTTTGATACTGAATTGCCTAGTAAAACTTTACTTAAGGATGTCAAATAATGGCTGAGAAACAATCTGAAGCAGGTAGAATTTTAAAACTTGGTATTGATGAGATGTTTGAAGACCTTACTTATAATGTCGCTTACGATCAAGTTTTAAAACGTTTAAAAAATAGTGGTATGGATGACGGCATTTTAAAAGATGCTATTAATAGCGGTATTACAATTATGTTTAGTGCTGCTTTAATGAAATATATTCAAATTCAAGAAAATGTAGTTAGTAAAATCATGTCTATTGTTTATGCTGGCGTTATTGCTTTACTATCTCCGCTTGGTCGGTATGCTAAAAATAAGCTTGGAAAGATTAAAGGAGCAAAACTTAATCGTATGATTGGCTTTTTA
>JAHADO010000460.1 GCA_018375265.1 Campylobacter concisus
ATTTGCGATCTTGTTTAGCAAAAAAGTCTTGCCGCTACCTGGCTTGCCATAAAACAAGATGAGCTTAAGTGGCTTTTTTAGAGCTAAAACTATCTTGTTGTAGCAGCTTATAGAGTTGTCTAAATTTACGAAATTTAAACTCTCGTCTTCATCTATGAAAACATCTTTTATATGCGTATAAATATTTTCGTTACTCATAGATCGATTTAGAAAATCCTAGATCTTTTAGCGACTGCTGAACTGGTTTTGGATCTTCAAGATCAACAACTCTTGGCGTGATGACAAAGATAAGCTCAGTAGTTCTTACGCCATCTCTTGTGCTTTTAAAGACGCTTCCTATCAAAGGTATGTCGGCTAGAAGTGGCACAGCTGTGTTTTGTTTATCTTTGGTCTGTCCGATAAGTCCGCCAAGTATGATCGTATCGCCGCTATTTACCTGAACGACGGTTGAGAGTTTTTTCTGAACTGTATCAGGGGCGATCTCTCTAATGGTTGTATTTTGACCTCTTGTATCGTCTTCTGCGTATTTGAAGCTACTTAAGCTTGGGTTGATGCGAAGCATGATCTTGTTGTTATCTGAGACTTCTGGAAGCAAATTTAATAAGATACCGATAAATACAGAGTATTGCTTATAAGTTGTTGTAAGCCTGTTGTTATTGTTATTGTTGCTACCATTATCTGTCTCTTCCATGACGCGGTAGTTTATATTATCACCCACAGAGATTAGCGCTTGTTGGTTGTTTAGAGTGGTTACTTTTGGACTTGAAACGACCTTTGTTTTGCCATTTGTTTCAAGGAAATTTATCATACCATCAAGACTAAAGTTTAAATTTGCAGCGATATTTAGTGTGCGACCAAAGCCATCACTTAAGCTGTTGCCCTTATTTGTCCAGCTTGCACTTGAGCCGGTGCTAGAGCCTTGGTTGCCTATATATGAGTTAAATCCAAGCTCAAATTTACTCCAATCAACACCTTGCTTATACTCATTGTTTAGATCAACTGCGATGATAGAAACATCGATGATGACTTGTTTTTTAAGTCTTCTTTGCATCTCGGCTATATATTTTTCAACACGTTTTAGCTGTGATGGGGTAGCTGTAACCGTGATAAGTCCAGCATTTTGGTTTATGATAGGATCTGGCGCTGTGATGTGCTCACTGCTATTATTCAAGA
>JAHADO010000461.1 GCA_018375265.1 Campylobacter concisus
GTATTGTAAGGCTTCTATAAAAAGTGAAATGGCAAAGACAACAATGGCTAAATTTATAGGAGCCGCCCTAAATATAGCTCGCCCAAACGCATAAAGCATCGCAGTAGCTAGCACATCGCCGATATAGTGCCTTATAAAACCGCCTTTTATAAAGATAGCGATGTAAATTTCTATCGCCAAAATAATAACGCCGATCACCGCCCAACCTACTCTTATTTTTTGGCTAAACTCATCTTTTTTTATAGGCAAATTTATAGTTTCTTTAGCATCTTTTTTCAAATTTATCCTTTTAAATTTATCTCGCAGATTTTAACACAGATAAAAAATGCTTCTCAGATTTTAGGATTATATAAAATAAAACTTAAATTTTTTTATTAATAATTTTTAAAAACAAAGTATGAAAAATTTAGATTTTATAGTCTATACAAAGTAAAATTTATAAATTTCAAAAGAGTGGTAATGATGCAGAATTTTAGACCAAAACCACCTAACACAAGCTTTCAACTAATGCAAAACTCTCGCTTTTGTCAAATTAATCTTAAAATATAAGTTTAATCTCAATTCATAAGAGATATAATCAACATTAAATTTACATTTAACTTAGGAGGTTTCATGGATTTTCTCATGAATTTGAGTGAAGGCATGCAGTTTGCTATCCAGCTTCTCATCGTCCTTATCTGTTTGTTCTACGGAGCTAAAAAAGGCGGTATAGCGCTTGGTATGCTGGGCGGTATCGGTCTTGTAGTTCTCGTTTTTGGATTTAACATTGAGCCTGGTAAGCCTGCCATCGATGTTATGCTAACCATCCTTGCTGTCGTTGTGGCAAGTGCTACACTTCAAGCTAGTGGCGGTCTTGACGTTATGCTTCAAATAGCAGAAACCATACTTAGAAAAAATCCAAAATATGTAAGTATCTTAGCTCCATTTGTAACATGTACGCTTACTATTTTATGCGGAACTGGACACGTTGTTTATACCGTGCTTCCTATCGTTTATGATATCGCTATCAAAAACGGCATCCGCCCAGAGCGTCCTATGGCTGCAAGCTCTATCGCTTCACAAATGGGTATCATCGCTAGCCCAGTTTCAGTCGCTGTTGTAACCCTTACTAGCTTTCTTATCAATGCTAAAACTCACTTAGCTGGCTTTGATGGATACTTGGACCT
>JAHADO010000462.1 GCA_018375265.1 Campylobacter concisus
GCACATGGCACATGGGTAAAACCAAAGAGGACATCAAGGACGCCAAATACTGCAAAAAAGCGAGCATGAGCGCAAAAGGCGTCATAAATAAAAACGCAAAAGATAGCTCAGTCACAAAGCCATCCAACCAACGTCTAGAGATAGTTCCGCTCGACAATCCAGCAAATTTCAAAGTGGGCGTGCCATTTAAAGTTCAAATTTTATTTGAAGGCAAGCCACTAGAAAATGCTACTCTTGATGGAACATTTGATGGCTTTTTGAAAGAAAAAAGTGCATTTCACGGAGAAACTGAGCCAGATGGTACGATAGAAGTGCTTGCGCTTAAACCTGGAAAATGGCTGCTACAAACAGTGCATAAAATGCCATTTGCTGACTCTAAAATTTGCGATGACGAGACGATCGCAGCAACACTTGCGTTTGAGCTAAAATAGATCAAATTTAGAATTTATCAAAGGGCGTATTTTAATGCGCCCTACCCCTTTTATCTTATAAGTCAAATTTATCAAGTCAAAATCAGCAAATTTATCAAATTTATGTTGCAGCTAAATTTTAAATTTGTGTATTTCTAAAAGATTTAATGAAAATGTCAAACTCCAGCAGTCATGATTTCATCATTATTTGTAATCTCTAAATTTTTATAAATTGCTGATCCGTTTTAGTCTAAAAACCTTTTTCAAAGCTCAAGCACCTCGTTATTAAAAGAAGTTTTTTAGACCTTTAGCAAAGAATTCTGAGATTTTAGAATGCGGCATTTTTATACAAAATCTACTATTTAAATATCGCAATTTCCTTTCATATGCTTTCTATATGTGTAACTCTAGTAGTTTTTAACACAAATTTACCTTTTGTAAAATAGAAAGACATTTTAAACATTTTTTACACCAAAGTTCAATTTTAGAATTTCGGTAGCAAAATGCGTTCAATTTATTACAGATCAAATATTTTTTAGTCAAATTTATTGCACTAGCAGTAAATTTGAAAAATTTGAGTTAAATTTAGAAGAAAAATGGTGACCCATACGAGACTCGAACTCGTGTTACCAACGTGAGAGGCTGGTGTCCTAACCGCTAGACGAATGGGCCAAAAGATGGTGCCCCGTGTAGGTCTCGAACCTACGACCCCATCATTAAGAGTGATATGCTCTACCAACTGAGCTAACGAGGCA
>JAHADO010000463.1 GCA_018375265.1 Campylobacter concisus
TTCTTGCCGATGCTTATGCCTTGAATGACGCTTGAGCCAATACCAACGTGCGTAAATTCGCCCACGCTAACGTTTCCAGCAAGGGCAGCATTTGGGCTAATGTGAGCAAATTTGCCTATCACGCACTCATGCTCTATCACTGCGCCAGAGTTTATGATAGCGCCCTCTTTTATGCATGCTTTTGCGTTTATCACGGCATTTGGCATGACCACTACGCCTTTTTCTATCACGGCGCTTTCGCTCACAACCGCACTTTTATGGATCAAATTTACTATCTCAAAGCCAGCATCCTCCACCTTTTGGCTGATCTTTTGCCTTGTTTTATTATCGCCTATGGCTATTATGATGTCGGCTTTTTCAAGCTCTGGGCTAAATTTACACTCGCTAGCATCATCTAAAAAAGCTATCTCATCATAGCCGTTATTTCTGGCGATGTCAGCGATCACAAGACCATGCCCGCTCGCTCCGTAGATGTAAATTTTCTTAGTTTTTGCCATTAAATTTCTCCGTCGTCGCCTGCCCCTCTTTGCTGACACCACTTCGTTTTAGCACCTTTTCTATTGTCTGTAAGGCGATCTTTACATCAAGCATAAAGCTTAAATTTTTAGCGTAATAGACGTCGTATTCAAATTTTTTCTCCCAACTTATGGCGTTTCTGCCATTTACCTGCGCTAGGCCCGTGATACCAGGGCGCACGTCGTGGCGGTGCTTTTGCGTTTCGTTATAGATGGGTAGATACTCAACCAAAAGCGGCCTTGGTCCGATAAAACTCATATCGCCTTTTAGCACGTTAAAGAGCTGTGGCAGCTCATCGAGGCTAAGTGAGCGGATAAGTTTGCCAAATTTGCCAAGACGCTGATCATCTGGCAAGAGCTCGCCATTTGCGTCACGCTCATCGCTCATCGTCTTAAATTTATAAATTTTAAAAATTTTCTCATTAAGCCCTGGTCTTGCCTGCGTAAAAATGACGTCGCGGCTTACCTTAAAATAGATAAAAATCGCCGTTGCTATGATGATGGGCGATGTTAAAATGAGCAAAAATAAAGCTCCCAAAATGTCGATCACTCTCTTTAAAAAATTTCTATACATCTATAAATTTCCTATAAATTTCTATATATCTTTTTGCGATTTGCTTCTCATCAAACTCACTAACTGC
>JAHADO010000464.1 GCA_018375265.1 Campylobacter concisus
GGATACCATTTTCAAACAAGCAGTAAGCTAGAATTTGTTTTACAAATGAGTTTCTTAACATAAAGCCAAAAATTCCCATCATAAAGACTGTTCCAGCAGCGATTAACATAATCTCTTCTTTGATAAGAGAAAATTTTAAAAATATAGGGTGGATACTCATTGAAAGAGCTAGAGAAAATCCCATAGCAATAACAGGGCTTACAAAAAATCCACCAACTGGCTCATCTTCGCTAACTACGCCAAGTTTTTTGATAAGCCAGAACAAAATTCCTGGCACGAAAAGAACTTTGGTAAAAAACGCAACGATCGCCCAAGTTTTTAGCTGCTCAGCGTTAAATTTCTCAGATAGCAAGAAAAATATACTAACTAAAAGTAGCGTCTCTATCGCATAAGCGATGATTGAGAGTTTCAAGCTTCTAAGGCCAAAAACCGCAAGCGAAGTTACGATCATGCAAATGGCTAATATATCTAGTGTTTGCATCTCACGCTCCTACTACATAAAGTGTTAGTGCAACAAACGAAATAGCAAGTGCACCAAGAGCATTTTTGCGTAAAGATGAAGTCATTTTAAAGCGTGGTCCAAAGTTGTCTATAAATACAGCTGCGACGTAAAATACTCCAGTTTTTATCACAAAAACGATAATAGCTAAGAAAGGATTGCTAAAATTCCATGGCTCAAATATGCTTAGGAAAAGTCCTATCATAGCAAACTGTTTTAATATAAGTGATGCTTGAACTAAGCCAAGGTCGCTACCAGCATACTCACCAAGAACACCCTCTTGAAGCTCTTGTTCTGCTTCAGCTAAGTCAAATGGCTTTCTACCAGTCTCAACATACATACACCACAAAAATGCGATAGAAGCAACGGCAAAACTTGGAATTTGATATCCGATAACGCCAGTTCTAACCATCTCTTGGATCTCAACTAAATTTGATGTTTTAGCTGCGAGCATTACGACGATTAGACACATGATCATAACTGGCTCGACATATACGCCTAGCATTTGCTCCCTGCCGCCGCCTGTTGCTGCAAATGGGTTGCCGCTATCCATTGAAGCTGCACCAAATACAAATCTAAGTAGCGCACCAAGATAGAGGATAACAAATATATCTGAGTAAGCTCCAAATACAGTGTCTTTGCTATAAG
>JAHADO010000465.1 GCA_018375265.1 Campylobacter concisus
CAAAATTTGATAAAACATCCATCACGTCCATTTGTCGCAGTCGTGGGTGGCTCAAAGGTGAGCGGCAAGCTTCAAGCATTGCATAACCTTCTGCCGCGCGTCGATAAGCTCATAATTGGCGGCGGTATGGCATTTACATTTTTAAAATCACTTGGCGAAAACATCGGAAATTCGCTCCTTGAAGAAGAGCTCATCGAAGATGCAAGGCAAATTTTACAAAAAGGCAAAGAGCTAGGAGTGAAAATCTACCTACCAGTGGATGTCGTCGCTGCTCAGACATTTTCAGCTGAAAGTGCCGTAAAATATGTCCCTGCCCAAGAGATCCCAAATGGCTGGATGGGGCTTGACATCGGACCAGCATCGATTAGGCTATTTAAAGAGGTCATCGCAGATGCGCAAACCATCTGGTGGAACGGACCTATGGGTGTTTTTGAGATGGATAAATTTAGCAAGGGTAGCATCAAAATGAGCCATGCTATCATCGACACTCACGCGACAACCGTCGTTGGCGGTGGCGATACGGCTGACGTGGTCGAGCGCGCAGGCGACGCTGATGAGATGACATTTATCTCGACTGGCGGTGGTGCTAGCTTGGAGCTCATTGAAGGCAAAGAGCTGCCTGGCATAAAGCCGCTCAAAAAAGAGGAGTAGGTCTTGAAATTTCTAGCGAATTTAAAGTGCAACCACACAAGAGCAAGCTTTAGAGAGTACGCGAAAATTTTAGACGAAAATTTAAGCGCAAACGACGACGTGAGCGTATTTGCTCCAGCTAGTGCCTTTGATGAAAAAAAGCATATTTTTAGGCTTGGGGCGCAGAATTTCTACCCGTGCGAGAGTGGGGCATTTACTGGCGAGATCGGCAAGGCGATGCTTGATGAATTTGAGATCAAAGATGTGCTGATCGGCCACTCTGAGAGGCGTGAAATTTTAAACGAAAGCGAGGAGTTTTTGCGAGCGAAATTTGACTTTGCCGCAAAAAATGGCTGGAATGTGATCTACTGCATAGGCGAAAATTTAAGCACAAATGAGAGCGGAGCGACCAAAGAATTTCTAAGCCGCCAGCTTGAAAATATCGATCTTGGCTATAAAAATTTAGTCATCGCCTACGAGCCGATCTGGGCGATAGGAACTGGCAAGAGCGC
>JAHADO010000017.1 GCA_018375265.1 Campylobacter concisus
CGAATATGCAAATAAAATTTTAGAGCACCAAGACGAGCTAAATGAGTATGAGAAAATTTATGCTAGTCAAAAAAATTTTGAGAAATTTATAAAAAGACACCACTTTTTAAAGTATGAGATCAGAAAATTTCAAAATAGCATTTCGCACTTTTATGAAGCACTTGCAATATGTCAAAGTGAGCAGCAAGGGCTAAAAAAAGAGCTTAAAAACAGCATCCATGAAGCAAGTGTCTTTAAAACAATAGCTAACGAATATGCTTGCAGGGTCGAAGACATCTATACATTTATACAAAGCGCTAAAAACGACAAGATAAATAAAAACATCTACCTCTTGACGCTCATTTCGGCTCTATTTTTGCCGCTAAATTTCATCACTGGCTTTTTTGGTATGAATACAAATGGCATGTTTTTAAGCTCATTTAAAGATGGTACGTTGATAGTTTTTGCCTTTGTAGCGATGCTTTGCGTGCTGTTTTTTATATTTTATTACAGATTAAATAAGGATATTAGTTAAATTTATAGTAGGCTTGGCAAGTTGATCCAACCTGCCAAGTAAATTTGAAGTTATTTTTTCTTAATGATAATCTTCTCACCGTCGCTATCAATGGTGATCTCATCGCCACTTTCAAGCTCATCTTTTAAGATCATATCAGCGATCTTATCTTCAACTAGCTCATAAAGTGCTCTTCTAAGAGGTCTTGCACCATAAACTATGTCAAAGCCAGCTTTTGCGATAAATTTCTTAGCCTCTTCGCTTAAAACTGCCTTGATGCCGCGGTTGTGAAGAGTTTTTTCAAGCTCTTTAAACATGATCTCAACGATAGAAATAAGCCCTTGCTCGTTTAGAGGATTAAAGATGATAGTATCATCTAGCCTATTTAAAAACTCAGGCTTAAAGTAGTTTTTAAGCTCGTTTTTAACAGCCACGTCACGGTCTTCACCCTTTAGCTCCATAATGAAATTTGAAGCGATGTTTGAAGTTAAAATAATGATCGTGTTTTTAAAATCAACCGTTACGCCTTTGTTATCAGTCGCGCGTCCATCATCAAGTATGCCCAAAAGTATGTTAAATACGTCTTTGTGAGCCTTTTCAACCTCGTCAAAAAGTATGACTGAGTAAGGCCTTCTGCGAACTGCTTCTGTTAGCTGACCGCCCTCATCGTAGCCTACATATCCTGGAGGCGCACCAAGAAGCCTGCTCACGCTATGTTTTTCCATATATTCGCTCATGTCAAAGCGGATAAGCGCCTTCTCATCGTCAAACAAGAACTTAGCCAAAGCCTTAGCTGACTGAGTTTTACCAACGCCTGTTGGTCCAAGAAATAAAAATGAACCAATCGGCCTTTGACCCTCATTTAGACCAGCCTTATTTCTCTTAACAGCACGTGCAAGTGCGTGTAGTGCGTCATCTTGACCGACAACGCTCTCTCTTAGATGCTCTTCGATGCGCAGATATTTCTCTTTTTCGCTTGTTAGCATCTTTTTAACTGAAATTCCAGTCCATTTGCTCAAAATTTCAGCTACAAGCTCTTCATCGACCTGATTTTTAAGAAGCACGCCCTCTTTTTTCATGTGTTCCCATTTTTCTTCAAGCTCGTGTTTGTGCTTTTTAGCGTCTGCTATTTTGCCGTATTCTATCTCGGCAGCTTTTTGAAGATCGCCATTTCTTTTTGCTATCTCGGCTTGTGATTTTAAGCTATCGATCTCTTTTGTAGCTTTTGAAATTCCGCCAAAAACAGCCTTCTCGTTTTCAAATTTAGTATCAAGCGCTAGCTTTTTCTCATTTAGATCAGCTATCTCTTTTTCGATCTCGCCAAGTCTTTCTTTATTTTTATCCGCATCCTCCATCTTTAGCGCTTCTTTTTCTACTTGAAGCGTTACGATCTCGCGTTTTATCTTTGAAAGCTCGTATGGCTCGCTCTCTATTTGCATTTTTAGCTCAGCTGCTGCCTCGTCTATAAGATCTATCGCCTTATCTGGCAAGAAGCGGTTTGCGATATATCGGTCACTTAGTCTTGCAGCGGCAACTAGCGCGCTATCTGTTATCGTGATGCCGTGGTGAACTTCAAGACGCTCTTTTATACCACGTAAAATTTGAAGTGCCTCATTTACACTTGGCTCTTTGACGTCTATTGGTTGAAAACGTCTTTGAAGTGCTGCATCTTTTTCAAAGTATTTTCTATACTCTTTTAGCGTTGTCGCACCAACAGCGTGAAGCTCACCACGTGCAAGGGCTGGTTTTAGGATATTTGCAGCGTCCATTCCGCCCTCGCTCGCACCTGCTCCAACTATTGTATGAATTTCATCTATAAAAAGTATGATATTGCCAGCTTTTTTAACCTCGTCTATGACAGCTTTTAGCCTATCTTCAAACTCGCCTCTATACTTTGCTCCAGCTACGACTGCGCTCATATCAAGCGCAATAACACGCTTGTTTGCAAGGCTTGTTGGCACGTCACGAGCCACTATCTTTTGAGCTAGACCCTCAACGATGGCTGTTTTACCAACGCCTGGCTCACCAAGCAAGATAGGGTTGTTTTTGCTTTTTCTTATTAAAATTTGCATCATCCTAGTGATCTCTTCATCACGTCCGATGACTGGATCAAGCTCTTTATTTAGCGCTTTTTGCGTTAGATCGATACCAAATTTCTCTAAACTATCAAGGGTATCATCGCCAGTTTGGCTATCTATCTTTTTACCACCTCTTATGCTCTCAAGGTTCTTTTTGATCTCTAAGATATCGCAAAATTTGCTTAAAATTTGTTTGATCTCACTAAGTTCAAGAGCAGAGATGATCCATGTATCAACAGCTATGTAGCTATCGCCCATGCTTACCATTAAAGCTTTTGCATTTTCAAGCGAATTTATAAGCTCTCTTGAAACTGAAACGTTATCTTTTGTGACGTTTGAGCTGCTTGGGAGTGACGAGATCTTACTTTTTATCTCAAGCTCGACTGCGTCCTTGCTTATGTTCATCTTATTAAATACTTGATTTAAAATAGAATTACTATCAGCGAGCAAAGCCCAAAAGACGTGAAGTGGCACAACTTGTGGATTTTTGGAAAAGATCGCTAAGCTAACGCCTTTTTCGAGTGTCTCTTGCATCTGCGCTGTTAAATTTTCTGTTATGTCAGCCATTAAAGCTCCTTAAGTTATTTTATAATAAGGGCATTATATAACTTTAGTCTTATATTGTCAAGTATTTTTATAACCTTTGTCACTCTTTTTATGTAATTGCTAAAATTTGCTGTTATAAATTTGTGTTAAAAATAGACAAAAGCTAAAAATATAAGGCTAAATTTATGCTTTTTTTAGCCAAATGTTAATAAAATTGAGCCAAAAAATATAGGAGATATTTTGAATAAATTTACTAGATCTTTTGCGCTAAAAATAACAGGCGCCCTACTCATCTCAAGCGTAGCAGTAAATGCACTTTTTGCTAAAACTGAAGATGAGGCGAGTGCGAAACTTGAAGCACTTTCAAAACTTACAAAAACCATCTCAACTGTTGAAAAATACTACGTTGATGACATTAAATTTAAAGAGATAATCGACAAAGCCATCGCTGGTTTGATGCAAAATTTGGACGCTCACTCGAGCTTTTTAAATGAAAAAGCATATAAAGATATGCAGGTGCAAACAAGCGGCGAATTTGGCGGACTTGGCATAACAGTTGGCATGAAAGATAGCGCACTAACCGTTATATCGCCTATCGAGGACACTCCAGCTGATAAAGCAGGCATAAAAGCAGGCGATATCATTTTAAGGATCGATGGCAACTCAACTATCGGCACAACGATAGATGAAGCTGTAAATAAGATGCGTGGCAAACCAAAAACTCCGATAACAATTACGATTTTGCGAAAAGGCGAGCAAAAGCCATTTGACGTAAAGATCATAAGAGATCTTATAAAGGTTGAGTCTGTCTATGCAAAAATGATAGAAAATGAAAACATCCTTTATATACGTGTCACAAATTTTGACAAAAACGTCGTCACAAAGGTAAAAGATGCGATCAAAGAGCATCCAAAAGCAAATGGCATCATACTTGATCTTAGAAACAACCCTGGCGGTCTTTTAAATCAAGCTGTTGATCTAGTGGATCTTTTCGTAGATAACGGCATCATCGTATCTCAAAAAGGTCGTGATGCATCTGAAAATGTAGAGTATAAAGCAAGCGCTAGCAAAACCTTATCAAAACTCCCACTAGTTGTCCTTGTAAATGGCGGAAGTGCAAGTGCGAGCGAGATCGTAAGCGGTTCATTGCAAGATCATAAGCGTGCGGTGATAATCGGCGAAAACACTTTTGGTAAAGGCAGCGTTCAAGTAATCCTACCAATAGACGATACAGAAGCGCTAAGACTAACCATTGCAAGATACTACTTACCAAGTGGCAGAACTATCCAAGCTGTTGGCGTAACGCCTGATGTAGTCGTGCATCCTGGCAAAGTGCCACAAAGTGATGATAGTGCATTTAGCATCAAAGAGAGCGAACTAAAAGCGCACCTAAAAAGCGAGCTAAACAAGATAAATCCAACAAGTGAAGGCAATAAAACTGAAGCAAAAGATGATAAAAATATAATCACACAGAAAAAAGTCGATGAGGATATTCAGTTAAAAACAGCGATTGATACGATCAAAATTTTAAAGATAAAACAACAATAATCTAAAGGAGAACAACATGCAAAAAAGAGAGCTTATCTACGAGGGAAAAGGCAAGAAAATGTACGCCACAGACGATCCAAATCTACTTGTGGCTGAATTTAAAGACGATCTAACAGCATTTGATGCTCAAAAAAGAGGCAACGAAGCTGGCAAAGGCGCACTAAATAACAAAATCTCTACTCAGCTTTTTAAACTGCTAGAGAGCAAAGGCATCGTGACTGACCTAGTTGAGACAATAAGCGACACTGAGCAAGTGGTCAAAAAATGCGAGATCATACCTCTTGAAGTTGTTGTGAGAAATATCGCAACTGGCTCACTTAGCAAAAGACTTGGCATAAAAGAAGGCACAGTTCTACCTTTTACACTTGTTGAGTTCTACTACAAAAACGACGATTTGCACGATCCGCTAGTTACTGACGAGCACTGCATCATCATGGGTCTAGTAAAGAGCGAAAAAGATCTTCAAACCCTAAGACACACAGCAAGAGAGATTAACTCTATCTTATTTAAATTCTTTGCAGAGAGAAATTTAAAACTAGTTGATTTCAAAGTCGAATTTGGTATCGACAAAGATGGCAACATCATCTTAGCTGACGAGATAAGCCCTGATAGCTGCAGATTTTGGGATGCGACAACAAACGAAAAACTTGACAAAGATAGATTTAGACAAGACCTTGGTAGCGTAAAAGTAGCTTACGAAGAAGTTTTAAGAAGAATTCTTTCTTAAGGACAAAGATGAAAGCTGTCGTAAATATAGCATTAAGAAGTGGGGTCCTTGACCCTGCTGGTAAGGCAGTAGAACACGCGCTAAATTCGCTTGGATTTAGCGGTGTTTCAAATGTCAGGATAGGCAAACAAATCGTTTTAGACATCGACTAGAGCGATAAAAACAAAGCAAAAGAGCAGCTAAAAGTGATGTGTGAAGAGCTTCTAGCAAATACCGTCATCGAAGACTACGAGATCGTGCTATGAAAGTAGCGATCATACTTTTTCCTGGCACAAACTGCGAAGAAGACACAGCTCACGCCTTTGGGCTACTTGGCTGCCAAACGCAGATCATCTGGCACAAAGAAGATAAGATCGATGCTGATCTAGTCGTTTTGCCTGGTGGTTTTAGCTACGGCGACTACCTAAGAACGGCTGCGATAGCTAAATTTAGCCCAGCGATGCAGGCTGTAAAAGAGCATGCGAAAAAAGGCGGCTACATTTTAGGAATTTGCAATGGCTTTCAGATGCTTCTTGAGCTTGGACTTTTAAAAGGCGCGATGAGAAGAAATGAAAATTTAAATTTTGTCTCAAAATACCACCACCTAAAAGTAATCTCAAATAACAATAAATTCCTAGCAAATTTAGCTAAAAACGAAGTAGTAAATATCCCTATCGCTCATGGAGAGGGCAACTACTACACAGATGAAAATACGCTAAAAAGCCTATATGATAACGAGCAAGTCTTGCTAAAGTACTGCGACAGCCACGGCAATGAGATAAATCCAAATGGCTCAGTTGATAGTATAGCTGGGATTTGCGATGAGAGCAAAAAGATCTTTGGTCTTATGCCTCACCCAGAGCGCGCTTGCGAGAAAATTTTAGGCACAGATGATGGTATGAAGATGTTAAAAGGGCTAGTTTGGTAAAACGAACACTTTTTATCGCCCTACTCGCGCTAAATTTATTTGCCGCAAACACTGATGAAGTCAGCGTTTTTGACATGATGGATGAGGCAAGAGAGGATAAATTTGTAAATAGCCAGGCATCAAAGCCGCAAACAAAGACTCCAAGTGAAGAAGATATATCAAGAAAACTCGTCTCTCCACGCTCTATCGCCCCACAGCCAGAGCGTATCACTCCAGAGCAGATGCGAAATATCGTGCCGACAAACGAACCAGACATCAGCGTCCCTGACAATCAAGTCTATGACAAGATTAAAATAAAAGACCTCCTTTTAAAAGCGACAAATATCCCTAAAAATGTCGTAGTAGGAGAAATTTTTAGCGTTGAGATCGTGGCTGATACGCAAAGTGACCTTGAGTTTGAGTTTGAGACACAGCTTGATGAGACAAATATCAAATGGCTAAATAAGAAGAATTTTCAATGGGTAAAAGGCGATGAAAACAAATACATCGGCACTTTCTACCTTGAAGCAACGAGCATTGACGCAAAGACTTTACGTGTTAGCTTGGATCTAAAAAGAAATGGCGAGAACTATCAAAACTCAAACATAAATATCTTTTTACCAAAGCTAAAAGAGCTTAGAAGTGACGAAAACTACAACCACATCGTCGCTGATAACCTTGAGGTAAAGAAATTTAAAACGACTAAATTTGATGATATAAACAACATCATGGTCGTTGAAATTTACGGCAACAATGTCGATCTAAGCGCCTTTAATATTGAAAACAAAACGATCCTAAAGCAAGGCGTAGATACGATAAATGGCGACTTCAACTCGCAAAGTGCATACTATTTTGCAGTATTTAAGCCAAACAAAAAGACGCTTGACTTTAACTACTACAACCTAAAAAAAGCTAAATTTGAGAGCTTTTCACTGCCTGTGAGCGTCGAAGAGGACGAGGTTAGCACGCAAATCGGTCTAAATCCAAAACAAAGCGAATTTAGTACCTACAAAGATATCACGATCTACTCTTTGGTCGCTATTTTTATCTTGCTAGCGATCTGGCGTAGAAAGCTAAGCTACTTCTTTGTGGCAGCTGTTTTTATCGCACTTGGAATTTACACTTACAATCCTTTTGGCAAAGCAGTGCTTAAGCCAGATGTGAGCGTCACTATCTTGCCAACTAAAAATTCAACCGTTTTTTATACATCTCGTAAAAATGAAAATGTTGAAATTTTAGACACAAAAGATGACTACTCAAAAATTTTATTTAGCGACGGCAAAATCGGCTGGGTAAGAAAGGGTGATCTTGTCAAAAATTAGAGCTTTTTTCTTTTCTATTGAATTTGTGATAAGCGTCGTTATTGTCGTATTTTTTATGTGGCTCTTTAACTCTAAAAATAGAGCCATAAGAAAATTTTGGGGCAGATCACAGAGATTTTTTGGCGGATATAAGCTAGAAGTTATCGGTAAATTTAGCGACGAAGCAAATATCTTGCTGATAAATCACCAAAGTATGCTTGACATCATCGTGCTTGAAGAGATCCATCCTAAAAATATCTGCTGGATCGCAAAGGCACAGATAGGCAAGATCCCGATCATCGGTAAAATTTTGAGCCTTCCAAAGATGATAGCAGTCGAGCGAGAAAATAAGCACTCACTGATAAAGCTTTTAAGCGAAGCAAAAGACAGAGTAGAAAGTGGCCGTGTTTTAGCGATATTTCCAGAAGGCACAAGGTCTCAAACCAGAGAGTTACTACCATTTAAAGGTGGCGCAAAACTGCTAGTTGAAAAGCTAAATTTAAAGGTTCAACCTATCGTAATCGTTGGAAGCGATGCGATGAAAGTGAAAGAATTTAGCTTTAAAAAAGCTGACATCAAGCTCTTTTGTCTTGATCTAGTCGATACCTCAAAACAAAACTGGCTAGAGGCGACTAGAGAGAACATGCAAAAAGTCCTAGACGAAAATAGAAAATAATTTTAGCTTTGTAAATTTACAATTTAAAATTTACATTTTAAGTAGCTACCATAAAGAGTTAAAATTAATAAGCGATAAAGCAAATGTTGATGTGATATTACCCTGCAAATTTATACAAATTGCTGATATCTTTTATAAGTTTTTGTATATCAAAGCATGTGTCCAAATTTACCATATCTTACTAACACATCGCCAATACTAATTCAGCTGTTTTGTTATGAGCATTAAATTTTTCTTCATATACAAAAATTTGTTTTGACAATAAAATCCACTGCTTAAGCTAAAACTCTTGATGGCTTCTTATTAGCTGTAGAATTTTATTAAGCCATAAAATGTGATTTGTGATTGCAGTGATAAAAATAATAAAAATTTAAATTTTAATTATATAGATATGACAACTATTTGGCGGAGAGCTCCGCCAAATTTAGTTTTTCTTAAAAAATCTCAATATCTTTGCTTGTAGTTTAAACTGCTCTGAAAGCTCCATTATCGGATAAGCTCCAGCGTATTTTTTACCTCCAGGCAGGTCTTTACTAACGCCTCCGCGTGCTGCGATCTGAGCGAAGTCTCCGACACTTACGTGTCCAGCTGAGCCACTTTGTCCGCCCATTACGACGTTTCTGCCTAGCACTGTTGAGCCAGCAAGCCCAGTTTGTGAGACGATGAGGCAGCCATTTCCAAGCTCGCAGTTGTGGCCTATTTGAACGAGATTATCTATCTTTGTGTAGTTTGCGATCATAGTGCTTTCAAAGACGCCACGATCTATCGTCGTGCAAGCGCCGATCTCGACAAAATCGCCCAAAACAACATTGCCATTGTGATAAATTTTCACATGCTCGCCAGTTTTTGTATGCGCATAGCCAAAGCCGTCGCTGCCGATGACGCAGTTTGCTAGCAGGTGGCACTCGTTGCCCACCACGCAGTCATTATAGATGACGACGTTTGGGTGGATGATGCAGTTTTTACCAATAGTTACGTTATCGCCCAAAAACGCCCCAGCCATCACTATTGTGTTTTCGCCCACACTCACGTTTGAGCCGATATAGACATTTGGCATTATAGTGGCGCTCTGGGCGATATTTGACGGTTTTGGCTCGCAAAAAAGCGGCTTAGCGTAAATTTTACTAAGGATAGCAAACGCAAGGTGCGGGTTGTCGCACACAAGCGCTACCATGCCAGCTGGCACTAGGTCCAAAAGCGATTTTGTCACCAAGATAGCTCCAGCGTTTGAAGTGCTTATAAATTTGGCATTTTTCTCGCCATCGCAGTATGTTAGCTCAGCTTTATTTGCATTTTTTAAAGAATTTAGAGCAAAAATTTCAAGATCTTCTCCGCTAAAAGTAGCATTTACTTTTAAGGCTATTTCGCTTAGTTTCATCATATATCCATTATCACAGATCCGCCGCGCACGACATCAACTGGGTTAAATTTCTTTATTGACTTCAAAAAACTCTCTACCCTGCTCGCATCGTCAGCCACCATGACGACGATGTAGTTTTCGTTTGTGTTTGTGACGATGCCATTGTATGTCTTTAGTATCGCCTCAAGACCAGCAAAATTTTCACCAAGCGGAATTTTCACAAGTGCCATCTCTTTTTCGACAAATTCGCCACTTTCTATGACTTTATATGTTGGTATGAGTTTGTGAAGCTGCTTTACAATCTGCTCTAAAACCCTCTCATCGCCGCTTGTGACGATGCTTAGTCTTGAGAAGTTGCTCTCAGGTATCGGGGCAACCGTGAGCGTGTCTATGTTGTAGCCCCTACCCGCAAAAAGCCCAGAAATTCTAGCTAAAACGCCATGTTCATTTAAAACTATAACCGAAATCGTTCTTCTGATACTCATTTTTCTTCCTTGCTCTTTAATATCATATTATAAATCGCAGCCCCAGCTGGAACCATAGGAAGCACGTCCTCAAAGCGGTCGATCCTCACGTCGATAAGAGCTGATTTTTTGCTCTTGATCGCCTCTTTTAAAGCCTTTTTAAACTCATCTTTGCTCTTGCAAACAAAGCCAACGCCACCAAATCCCTCAGCGATCTTTACAAAATCAGGCTGCAAGCTAAGATCAGTCGATGAGTAGCGCTTTTCATAGAAAAATGTCTGCCACTGGCGCACCATGCCTAGGAAGTTGTTGTTTAAGATGATGTTTATGACAGGGACATTTGTCTCATAAGCGGTCATTAGCTCTTGGATATTCATAAGTATCGAGCCATCGCCTGTGAAATTTACAACCAAATGCTCAGGCATAGCGCACTTTGCTCCGATCGCTGCAGGGAGGCCATATCCCATCGTGCCAAGACCGCCACTTGTGACAAGCTGCCTTGCGCGGTTAAATGGATAAAACTGCGCCACCCACATCTGGTGCTGACCAACGTCAGTTGCGATGATAGCCTCAGGGCCAACTATCTTTGCGGTCTCTTCAACGACCCATTGAGGCTTTAAGACCTTGTCGATATCTGTGTAGCCAAGTGGATTTAGCTTTTGATATCTATCTAAAATTTCTCTCCAAGGTGCATAGTTTTTGGGCTCACCTTTTACCTCTTCGTAAAGCTCGCTTAGCACGTTTGTAAGGTCGCCAACTATCGGATAGTGAGCGTTTATGATCTTTGAGATAGAGCTTGGATCGATGTCGATGTGAATGATCTTAGCATGTTTAGCAAACTCGTCAGTTTTGCCTGTGACCCTATCGCAAAATCTAGCGCCAAGCGATATGAGAAGGTCGCACTCGCTCAAAGCCATGTTTGAAGCGTAGCTGCCGTGCATACCCGCCATGCCTAAATTTAGCTCATCTTTTGCGTCAAGCACGCCAAGAGCCATAAGCGTCTCAACCGCTGGGATGCCTGTTTTTTTCATAAATTTACGTATGATCTCGCTTGCATTTGATGCGACTGCACCGCCACCGATGTAAAGAAGCGGCCTTTTTGCTTCATTTATCGCAGCTGCAGCTTTTTTGATCTGCTTAGAGTTGCCTTTATATGTCGGCTTGTAGCTTGGGATAGAAATTTCTTTTGGATAGACAAAGTCGCCAAGCCTTGAAGTGACATTTTTTGGGATATCGATATGAACTGGTCCTGGGCGGCCTGATCTTGCGATATAAAACGCCTCTTTTATGATGCGAGGTAGCTCCTCGACGCTATTTACTAAAAAGTTGTGTTTGACACAGGGGCGTGAAATGCCGACTGCATCGATCTCTTGAAAGGCATCTGTGCCGATCATAAAGGTTGGTACTTGACCGCTTATAAGCACAACTGGGATGCTGTCGCTGTAAGCTGTGGCAAGACCAGTGACCGCGTTTGTAAAGCCAGGACCACTTGTCACAAAAGCCACACCAACTTTGCCGCTAACCCTAGCGTATCCGTCTGCTGCGTGAACGGCTGCTTGCTCGTGGCGAACCAAGACGTGCTTAAAATAAGTTTGTTTATATGTCTCGTCGTAGATATTTAAAGCTGCACCGCCAGGATAGCCAAAAACTATCTCAACGCCCTCTTCGTGCAAGGCTTCGCTTATCATCTGTGAACCAGAAATTTGTTTTATCATCACTTTAGCCTTTTGATAAATTTATCGCAAATTATATCCCAAAGCATTTTAAATCCATTTTAACTTTTTAGCGAAATTTGGGCGTTATCTTAAATTTTTTGAAAAATTTTTGAGTTAAAAAAGCGAAAAATACAAAAGATTTTACATATATTTATACATATTATTTTTAGTATTTTGATAAATTTGGCAAATTTAGAGCAAAATTTAGAAAAAAGCGGAGGGGCGATAGCCAATCCAGCCAATCCAGCCAATCCAGCCAATCCAGCCAATCCAGCCAATCCAGCCAATCCAGCCAATCCAGCCAATCCAGCCAATCCAGCCAATCC
>JAHADO010000466.1 GCA_018375265.1 Campylobacter concisus
CTTAGCCTCTATCTACGTGCCACTTTGCCTTAGTCTTGGCTTTGGCGTGCCAGCTATCATCTTGCTAGTTGGTATAGCAGCGGCTCTAGGCGACGCTGGAAGCCCAGCAAGCGACAGCACACTTGGACCAACGAGCGGTCTAAATGCTGATGGTGAGCACAACCACATATATGATACTTGCGTGC
Organism: Campylobacter concisus; assembly: GCA_018375265.1. Lineage (GTDB taxonomy): Bacteria > Campylobacterota > Campylobacteria > Campylobacterales > Campylobacteraceae > Campylobacter_A > Campylobacter_A concisus_AB. The sequence goes on from JAHADO010000466.1 coordinate 186, forward strand.
CTACATTTATATTTTTTAACATCCCGCTAATCATCGGTGGCATCGTAGGAGCCATGGTACTTGGATGAATTTGGCGTTAAAAGCGCCAAATTTCTCTTTTACTTTTTTCTCTTTTTGCCGATATAAATTTTGGAACATCTTTTGCTTTAGAAAGATCATAAAAAAATTTTAAAACGAGAAAAAGGATAAGCTCATGATGAGATCACTTTGGTCTGGTGTTTCAGGCCTACAAGCCCACCAGATAGCCATGGACGTAGAAGGCAACAATATCGCAAACGTCAATACCTATGGTTTTAAATACAACCGCGCAAATTTTGCTGATATACTAAGCCAAACTCCAAGAGTAGCTACCGCTCCACAAGGTCAGCTAGGCGGTCAAAACGCTATGCAAATAGGTTTAGGAACGACTATAAACTCAACTACAAGAATTTTCTCACAAGGCACACTAACAGCCACTGATAAGCAAACCGACCTTGCTCTTCAAGGAAATGGCTTTTTTGTCGTCTCTCCAGATGGCGGAAATACAAGATACTATACAAGAAACGGCGACTTTGTTCGTGATAAAGCTGGCAACTTCGTAAATAACAGCGGCTACATAGTTCAAGGCTGGACTAGAGATGAAGAGACTGGCACTATCGACTCAACTGGCCCGATAAGTAACATCGTCATCAAAGAAGGTCTTACAACTCCAGCAAGAGCAACAACAGAAGTTAAAATAAAAGGCAACCTTGACTCAGGTAATAGCATCGGTCAAAGAAGCACACCTATTTACGCACTTGATTCAATAGCTGGCGGACGTGACTACAATAACGATGGAATCTTAAATGCAAACGAAGTTCATAACGAAAATGACGTAAATAACGATGAATTTTATACAAACTCAAAAAAAGAACAAATGCTGACAGAGCGTGGCGTCGATCTTGGTGTTACATTTGACGA
>JAHADO010000467.1 GCA_018375265.1 Campylobacter concisus
AAGCTAAAAAGAGCGTATTTTCCGCTTTGTATATCTAAATTTTCATCACCCTTTTGGCGTGATCTTGTGCCGATAAAGTTATCGTAATGTCCATTAAAATCGCTTTCGTAATTGCAGTAAACGCTATAAATTTCGCTCTTGCCATCATAGAGCTCGCCCATAAATTTAGACCATAAAGCTGGAATTTTGCCCTTGCCGTCCATTTCATCTTCATTTTTAGTGCGAGTTTTTACTCCATAAATTTCAAAGCTATCATCTAAATTTATAATCTTCATAAACTACTTTTGTCCGTTAAAATTTTCAACCGCTTGGTTCCACATGAGCTTGTATTTTCGTTTTAAAAATTCAACTTCATCTTGTGAAATTTTAAGCTGTTTTGTAAGCGTCTCGACCGTTTTTCTATCTTCATCATAGAGCTCTTGCATCGAAATGAGCGCCTCTTTTAAAAATTTATTCTCATTTCTTAAGGTCTCAAGCGTCTCATCTTTTGCGTCAAGCACCTTTTCGTGTAAATTTAATATCGTGCCGATCGTCTTTTCGACAAAGCTAAAACCATCTTGGCTTTGCGGCTGCAAAGATAAATTTTGCGAAACACTAGGCACCACGCTCATCGTTCCCTCGCTCGCTTCTATCAAAATTTCTCCATTTTCCTCTTTGGTCTTCAAAACGCCACGATTTATCATATCCTCGATAACTTCGCGCTCTAAGTGCACAAGTTTGCAAAATTCATCAACTCCAAGATAGGTCTGCACCGCTTCTCCTTTTATAGTATCACTTCAACCTTTGAAGAGTCTTCCTCTAAAGCCTTTATCTTTGCCTCTCTGTCGGCTTTTAGCGCACTTGCTAGCCCCTCATCTTCAAGGGCTAAAATTTGCACCGCAAGATAGGCTGCATTTATCGCACCAGCCTTGCCGATAGCTAGGGTCGCCACTGGCATGCCACTTGGCATTTGCACAGTTGAGTAAAGTGCATCAACGCCGCTTAAAGCCGAGCCTGCCATTGGTATACCGATCACTGGTTTTGTTGTGTTTGCAGCGATCGCTCCAGCTAGGTGGGCTGCCATGCCAGCGGCTGCGATGAAGACTTTTGCGCCCTTTTTTTCAGCATTTGCGACGTATTC
>JAHADO010000468.1 GCA_018375265.1 Campylobacter concisus
CTGATGCCTGAGCTTAGCGTGAAAAAGGGATTTTCGGTGCTAGCGCCGATGACTAGGGCTTTGTAGTTTTCCATGGGGATGAGCAGTGCTTCTTGCTGGGTTTTGCTAAGTCTGTGGATCTCGTCTATGAAAAAGAGTGGCTTGTTTAGGGCGTTCTCGTAGTTTTTTAAAATTTTGCGAAAGTCATCTATCTTTAAATTTCCACCGTCAAACTCGTAAAAGTCGTAGTTTGCCCCACTTGCCACAGCCCTTGCAAAGCTCGTCTTGCCACAGCCTGCTGGACCGTAAAATATAGAGTGCGGTATCTTACCGGTGGCTATAAATTTTAAAAATGCCGCTTTAACCGCCTTTTGACCGCAAATTTCGTCCAAGTTTTTGGGTCTAAACATCAGTGCAAGTGAGCTCAAATTTATTCCTTTACTGGCTGTGGCAAAATTTTGGCCTTTGCGCTAAGGCTCTCTATCTTTAGCTCGTAAATTTTCATGATCTTTAGCCCATACTCGGCCGCCACGTCAAAGGTGCTCATCGCGTAGGCGGTGTATTTTTGGCTGAGAATTTTTAAAATTTCATATCTTTTGGCTTCATCTGTCACTTCGTAGGCTCTTGTTTTTGCGATGGTGCTTTTGTATTCAGTCGTAAAGACCTTGCCTCCAAGCGCCTTGCCGTCGTCTTTTATCATTTCTAGTTCGCTATCATTTAGGTGCGGGACTTTGTTGAAACTCACGCAGACAAACTCTACTTTTCGCCCATTTTGAAGCAGTTTTGCCTTACTGCCAGCGGTCGCTCCGTGGATAAAAATGCTCTCACCAATCCTAACAGGCGAGATAGGCACGCTAAAAATTTCTCCATCTTCATCTACGCATGAGATCACGGCGTATTCGCAATCATCAATGATGTCAAGCGCCTCGTCATGGCTTAGTTCTCTATCTTTTCGTCTCATTTTTAATCCTTTTTTTGCAAAATATTTTAAAATTTAAGTGCTTAAAGGCTAGTATAACGTAAAAATTTCAAGGAAAAATATGAAAAAAATTGCCATTTTTGCCCTTTTTCTGGGCGTAAATTTACTTTGTGCAAGCGAGGTTTGCAAGGAGTATGTAAAGCAAAGCAGGCTCTATC
>JAHADO010000469.1 GCA_018375265.1 Campylobacter concisus
CTTTTTCTTGCGTTTGGTAAATTCGAGCACGACTACGTAGCCACCCTCAGCCAAGACCCTGTTAAACTCCCTAAGCGCAGCCTTTCGCTCGACCACGTTTCTTATGCCGTAGCTTATGCTTAAAATTTGAGCCTCACCGCTTGCAAGCGTTGTATTATCAGCGTAGGCTTCTATAAATTTAAAATTTGGAAATTTCGCCCTCGCCTCTTTTAGCATGCCACTTGATGGATCGATGCCAGTAAGGCTTTTTATCTCTACGCCAAATTCTTTTGAAATTTCACTCCAAAGCCCCATCATATCGCCAGTGCCACAAGCCACATCCACGATATTTATGCTTTTATTTTTAAAAATTTCTAGCATATATCTGCAGGCAAATTTCCTCCAGCTCACATCCACGCCAAGGCTTAGCACCCTGTTTGCGACGTCGTAAGTCGGAGCGATCTGGTTAAACATATCAACTATTTTTTCTTGTTTTTGCATAAATTTTAGACCTTTATATGTAGTAAATTTTTAAATTTCGCGAGATCTTGCGAGTTGCTTTTATAAATTTAAGCCGTTTTTTTAGTATCTCTTCTCTGGTTTTGTAAATTTGTTTGTAAATTTTGCTCTCTAGCTTTTCTTTGCCAGCAGCCACTGGCAAGCGCTCCAAGATGCCAAGCCAGACATCGTAGTCTTGAAGCACACCAAAGATCTCTTGCATATCTTTTAGCCGCTCTTCATACTTTTTAAGCCCATCAAAATAAAAAATCTCACTCAAAAACTCGTAAGTGTATCTCACCTTTTTAAGCTCGATCCTGATCTTGTGAAAGCTCTCATTAGGGCAGTCTTGATCTAGACTTTTTAGCCTTTTTTGTGCCAAAACTAGAAGCGTTCTAAGTTTAAACGAGCCAAGGCGCGAAAGGCTTACGTCAAAGAGCTTTGATCTATAAAACTCGCCCTCGTTTAAAAATATCTCCCACTCTTTTAAAAATGCGTAGTTTTCCTCGTCACTAAGATAGCTTTTAACGTTTTCATACTCTAAATTTAGAGCCTTTTGCACAAAGTAAATTAGCTCATTTGCGTGCTTTTGCTCGCTTAAAAAGCCTAGAAATATGTCTAAGTCTCGCTTT
>JAHADO010000018.1 GCA_018375265.1 Campylobacter concisus
AGTGCCAGAGTATCTAAAGAGCGATCTTATGCCCTCTTTTGCAAGGCTAGCCTCAAGCTCTTTTAGTCCCTCTATCTTATCAAGCGGCTTTTTCTCTGTAATCTTTAAATTTAGTAAAATTTGTGGATACGGCTTTAGCTCACCAAAAATTTCACTAGCTTTTTTGCCTTTTTTAAGCATCATAGCAACTACTTGCATCGAAGTAACAAGGCCGTCGCCAGTCTTAGCGTAGTCGTTAAATATGACGTGACCGCTTTGCTCGCCGCCAAAATTTATGCCATTTTCTTTCATCATCTCAAGCACGTATTTATCGCCTACATTTGAGCGAAGTAGCTTGATCTTGTGAGCTTTTAGATAGTCATCAAGTGCGGCGTTACTCATCACCGTAGCCACAATGGCGCCGCCTTTTAGTGCCTTTTGCTCGTGTAAAAATGCTGCAAGTGAGCCAAGTATCGCATCTCCATGCACAACTTCGCCGTTTTCATCGACAACGACAAGTCTATCAGCATCGCCGTCAAATGCGAAGCCGATGTCAGCACGAAGCCTTTTTACCTCGCTTGCTAGATCTTCTGGGTGAAGTGCGCCGCAGTTTTGGTTGATGTTGCTACCATTTGGCTCGTTGTTTATGACGATGACATCAGCTCCAAGCTCGCTAAATACAGTTGGTGCGACCTTGTAAGCAGCTCCGTTTGCCACGTCTAAAACTACTCGTAAATTCTTTAAATTTAGCTCTTTTGGGAATGAATTTTTGATCTGCACGATATATCTGCCGATAACATCGTCGATCCTCTTGTTTGCACCGATCTCTGTCATCGTTTTTTGGGCGTTTGCGATGAGCTCGTCGTCGTAGAAGATTTTTTCTATCTCGGCCTCTATCGTCTCATCAAGCTTGTTGCCAAAGCTATCAAAAAATTTGATGCCGTTATCGTAGTATGGGTTGTGTGAGGCGCTTATCATTATGCCAGCATCACAGCGCATATTTTCTGTTAAAAATGCGATCGCAGGTGTTGGCATAGGGCCTATTTGAAGGACGTTGTAGCCAACTGCAGTTAGCCCTGCAACGATGGCGGTTTCGATCATATAGCCACTTTTTCTAGTATCTTTTCCAACCAAAATCACATTTGTCGCCGAGGTCTTTCTAAAGTAAATTCCAGCTGCCATTGCAAGGCGCATAGATGTCTGAGCTGAAAGCTTTTCGCCAGCCTTACCACGAACTCCGTCTGTTCCAAAAAGTTTCATAAATTTATCCTTTTTATTATAAAATGGTGCTATTTTATCAGAAATTATCAAATTTAAAATCTAAAATTTTATTTGTTTTAAAGCAGACTTAAATTCAGTTACAATTAAATATATTTTTCATATAATCACGGACTAAAATTATCAAAAAAGGTATATTATGGCAAACCATAAATCTGCTGAAAAAAGAGCTAGACAAACTATAAAAAGAACAGAAAGAAATAGATTTTACCGCACTAGACTTAAAAACATCACAAAAGCAGTGCGCGTAGCTGTAGAAGCTAAAGATCTAAATGCTGCAAATGAAGCTTTAAAAGTTGCTAACAAAAGTATTCACAGCTTTGTAAGTAGAGGCTTTTTGAAGAAACAAACTGCTGCTCGTCGCGTTAGTCGCCTTGCTCAATTAGTAAATACTCTAAAAGCTGCTTAATCTATTAAATTTTAATGTTTGCTGATAAACTTCATCCATTTTTGGATCGCTATGATGAAATTTCTACGCTTCTAAGCGATCCAAATATAGCAAACGATATCGAAAAGATGACAAAGCTCTCAAAAGAGCAATCATCTATCGAACCAGTCGCAACTGCTGCAAAAAAATATCTACAAATTCTAAACGACATTGAAGAGAATAAAGCCCTGCTTGAGGACGCTGAGCTTGGCGAACTTGCAAAAGAAGAACTTAAAAATTTAGAGATTTCAAGAGAAAAGCTTGAAGAAGAGATAAAAATTTTACTTCTTCCAAAAGATCCAAACGATGATAAAAATATATTTTTAGAAATTCGCGCAGGCACTGGCGGCGATGAGGCCGCACTATTTGTTGGAGATCTTTTTAACGCTTACATCAGATATGCAGAGCTTCGTGGATATAAATTTGAGATCGTTAGCCAAAGCGAGGGCAACACTGGTGGTTTTAAAGAGATTATAGTGCTTATAAAAGGCAAAGGCGCTTATTCTAGGCTAAAATTTGAAGGTGGCACGCATAGAGTTCAGCGTGTGCCAGAGACTGAGAGTCAGGGCAGGGTGCATACCTCGGCTGTAACTGTGGCTATCATGCCAGAGGTCGAAGATAGCGAGATCGAGATCAATCCAAATGATATAAGAGTTGATGTTATGAGAAGCTCAGGTCACGGCGGACAGTCAGTAAATACAACTGATAGTGCCGTTAGGATCACGCACATACCAACAGGTCTTGTTGTGACAAACCAAGATGGCAAGAGCCAGCACAAAAATAAAGAAGCTGCGATGAAGGTGCTAAAAGCTAGACTTTACGAGATGCAAGAGCAAGAGAGGCTTGCAAAAGAGACTAGTGAGCGCAAAAGTCAGGTCGGCACTGGAGACCGCTCAGGTAGGATAAGAACTTATAATTATCCGCAAAACCGCATAAGTGATCACCGCATAAATTTAACTCTTTACCGCCTTGATGCTATCATGGCAGCGGGGCTATTTGATGAGATCATCGAGCCACTTATCACCCACTATCAAGCTGAAGCGATGCTTGAAGCTGGAATTTAAACACCCTAACTTCTATTATTTCTAAACTCAAATTTATAAATTTCTCTTGTTTAAATTTAAAATTTAGAGTCAAATTTTATAAAAATAAGGTAAAGGTAATATTTAGTAATATTTATTTGAAAAAATTATTTAAATTATTTTTGTAAATTTGACCTTATAAATAGCGTTATTTTAGCGTTTGAGAAGTTTTAAATTTTAATTTTTGATATTATAAAATTTCATATAACAATTTTAAGTTTGCATTAAAAGTATTACTTTACAATCTCAAAACAATTTAAATCATAAAAGGAAAAATATGTCACTAAGTGCAAGAAATCAACTAAATGTTGAGATATCAGAAGTAAGAACAGGCGCGGTAAATTCGCTAATAGCTGGTAAAATCGCAGGTGGTGAGGTGTTAAAAGCAACTATTACGGTTGATAGCGAGAAAGCTCTTGACCTTAAAGTTGGCAAACAAGCTATATTTTTATTCAAGGCTTCAAGCGTTATCGTTTCAAAAGATGACAGCATAAAACTTAGCGCAACAAACCAAATCAAAGGCGTTGTTAGCGAGATAAAAGACGGCGCTGTAAATGCTGAGGTTATCATCGACGCAAATGGCAGCAAAATTTCAACTATCATCACAAGAGAGTCAGTTCAAAATTTAGCTTTAAAAGTAGGCGACAAAGTAACTGCTATCATCAAAGCAACTCAAATAATAGTTGGTGTTAAATAATTTTCGGAGCAAATTTGCTCCGATCTCCCTTTAAACTAATATTTTTTATTAAGCTATAAAAGAAAATCCTCCCAAAAATCTAAAAAAAATTGATCTATAAAAAATTTAATTCATATTCATTTCTAGCAAATTTTAGAATTTAAATTTCTAAACTTTATATTAAATTTACTTTAAAAGCCTATTTAGCGTAAATCTAAAGTCAAATTTAAATGAATTTAATCTCATTAAATATTGCCAAACTACGTCCCACTCGTAATTAGCTTTAATAAAATTTAATTATAAAAATTAAATTGTAAATTTTAATAAATTACCCTATAATGCTTAATAGCAATTATCTTACTTCAAAGGAGAGAGCATGAAAAATTCAGGTTTATCTAGAAGAGATTTTGTGAAATTTAGCGCTATTGGAGCCACGGCACTTGGCATGGGCGCTACAAATTTAATGGCCAGCCCAATGAACGAAAAAGATGTCAAATGGGACGAAGAGTATGACGTAGTCATCATCGGCTCAGGCTTTGCGGCTCTTGCAGCTGGAGTCACATCAGCCAAAAAAGGCAACAAAGTCGTCTTGATCGAAAAGATGGGCCGCACAGGTGGCAACTCTGTCATCAACGGCGGAATTTTTGCCGTTCCAAATAGCGACATGCAAAAGAAAGCTGGCATCAAAGATAGCACAGAGCTATTTATCAAAGACTGCTTGAAAGCAGGTCGAGGCATCAACCACGTTGATCTTTTGGCAAAGATCGGCGAAAGAGCGCAAGATGCCTACAAACTCACACTTGATTGTGGTGCAAAATATATCGATCAGATCACTCACGCAGGTGGTCACTCAGTGCCAAGAAGCCTTCAAACAGAGGTCGGTAGCGGCGCTGGCATTGTGCTTCCTATGACTGCGACATTTGAAAAGTTAGAAGGCGCTTCGATCAAAAAAAGGACAAAATTTGATGATTTTGTCTTTGACGACAAGGGTGCAGTTGTGGGCGTCATCGTCAGAGAAAACTACAAATTTGATGGCAACTTGATGAGTGATGATGTCGAAAACAAAGGCGGCGATACAAAATATATAAAAGCTAAAAAGGGCGTTGTGCTAGCAGCTGGTGGCTTTTGTAGAGATAAAATTTTTAGGCGACTTCAAGATCCAAGGATCACACCTGAGACAGACTCGACAAACCAACCAGGCTCAACAGCAGGTGCGCTTCTAGCGGCATTTAGAGCGGGTGCTTATCCAGTTCAGCCAAGCTGGATCCAGTACGGCCCTTGGGGATGTGCCGATGAGACAGGCTTTGGCGTGGGATCGATGTTTAACGTAAATGGTGCTTTTCCGTTTGGAATTTCAGTCAATCCAAGAACTGGCAAACGCTACATGAACGAGCTAGCTGACCGCAGGACAAGAACTGAAGCGATGTTTAAAGTCATCCATGAAAAAGGTGAAGATGATAAAAACTTCCCTATCAACTTCTGCGACTCAAGAGCCCTTCCTCACATGCTCCCAGCCCACTATGAAAAGGCTATCGCAGCTGGAATTTGCAAGAAATTTGACACACTTGATGCCTTGGCAGCTGAGTATAAGATCCCAGTTGATGAGCTCAAAAAAACAGTCGCAAGATACAATGAATTTGTCAAAAAAGGCGTTGATGAGGACTTTGGCAAGCCAGTTGTTGCGACTACGACAAAGGGCATTGATATCTCGGTTCCGCCATTTTACGCAGAGCGTGGCACACCAAAAGTTCACCACACAATGGGCGGCCTAAATATCAACACAAAAGCCCAAGTCATGAACTCTCAAACAGCTATGCCTATACCAAATTTATATGCAGCTGGCGAGATCACTGGTGGCGTTCACGGAGCCAGTCGTCTAGGATCAGTGGCTATAACTGATTGCTTGACATTTGGCATGATCGCTGCTGAGACTATCGGCTAAAAAGAAGTGGCAGGCATTTGCTTGCCACTATAAATTTTTAAATCTATAAACCCCGTTTTTTACTCGCTCGAAAATTTTCTTCTCTTCAAGTAGCTTAAACGTGCTTATCACGGTTGGTTTGCTCACATTTAGCTTTTCGCAAATGTCTGAAATTTTAAGCATGATAAAGCCATTTTCATCGCTTAGCTCGCAAAGTAAATTTATGATCTCTACCTTTTTCTCGCCAAGAAGCGCCTTGTAAATTTCTTTTTCTAGCCCCAAATTTTATATCCTATCGCCACGCACCAAAGCGAGCCACATAAGAAATTTGCGATCATCACGGCAGCACTTCCAGCGTCCTTTGCCGCCTTTGCTAGGGCGTGATAGTCTGGGCTTGCAAGATCAGTCACTCGCTCTAGGCCCGAGTTTAAGCACTCGCAAACTAGCACAAATGCCATGCTAAAGATCAAAAATAGATTAAAAATAAGGTCAAATTTCCAAAAAAATAGCGAGATCGTAGCTATCAAAAATATGCAAATTTCTATGCGAAAGCTCTTTTCGTTTTTAAAAATTTCAGCCAAACCCTCTCTTGCGTAGCCAAAATTTTTAAAAAATTTATACGTTGGCTGGTTTCTCATAACTTTCCTTTTTGTGATTTTTGGCATAATTATAATTAAAAAAAGGATGAAATTTGAAACTTATTAGCTGGAATGTAAATGGGCTGCGCGCAGTGGTGGCAAAAGATGGCTTTGGCTGGCTTGATGAGGTTAAGCCTGATTTTTTGGGACTTCAAGAGATCAAGGTCAAAGAAGATGACGTGCCAAAAGAAATTTACAACCTTGGATTTAAAGATATCAGTGTAAATTCAGGCGCAAGGGCAGGATATTCTGGCGTGATGAGCCTTGCTAAATTTGACGTGCAAACGCAAAAGGCGGCCTTTTTTGACGACACGGAGGGGCGAGTTTTGGAGCATAGATTTGGCGACATCGTGCTTTTTAACATCTACTTTCCAAACGGCCAAAAGGACGACGAGAGGCTAGCTTACAAGATGGACTTTTACGAGAAATTTCTAGCTTACTGCAAAGAGCTTGTAAAAAGTGGCAAAGAGGTGATATTTTGCGGCGACGTAAATACCGCTCACCGCGAGATCGACCTGAAAAATCCAAAGGCAAATGCCAAAACTTCAGGCTTTTTACCTATCGAGCGAGCGTGGATAGATGAGGTGCTAAAAAGTGGCTTTATAGATACTTTTAGAGCCGTAAATGGCGACGTTGCGGACGCTTACTCGTGGTGGAGCTACCGCTTTAACGCAAGGGCGAAAAACGTCGGCTGGAGGATTGATTATTTCTTCATCTCGCAGGGGCTAAAAGATAGGCTAAAAGACGCCTTTATCTTGTCAGAGATCACCGGCAGCGACCACTGCCCAGTTGGCATAGAGATAGAAATTTAGAGCACTCCCTCTTCTAACAGGTGGGTGATGAGGATTTTAAAGCCTAGAAATATAAGTATCGCTCCGCCCAAAAATAGCGCCTTTTTCTCTAAAATTTCACCCATAAATTTACCGATATAAAAGGCGGCTAGGCTTAGCACAAAGCAGACTACGCCGATGATGAGCGCACTCTCAAATACATTAACCGCTTCAAAGCTAAGCGTGACGCCAACGGCAAATGCGTCGATGCTCGTGGCAAATGCGCCTATAAAAATGGTCTTAATATCCATGCCCAAAGAGTCGCCAGCCTCGCTACTACAGGCCTCTTTTAGCATTTTAAAGCCAAGAAAACATAGTATAAAAAATGCGATGAAGTGATCGATAGAGCTTATAAATTTAGCAAAGCTAATGCCTAGAAAATAGCCAAGAAGCGGCATGAGAAACTGAAAAAAGCCAAGCATGAAGGCTATAAATAAAATTTTGCCAAAGCCAAGGCTTTTATACCTTGCGCCGTTTGCTATATTTAGTGCTGCGCTATCCATGCTAAGAGCGAAGCTAAGAAGTAAAAGCTGCATAAATTCCCCTCAAAAAAGGGTGAATTTTAGTGCAAAAATATTAAATTTATTTTAAGCGTTTAGATATTTTTTGTATGATTTTGCTTTAAATTTAAAAAAGGAGAGAAGATGAAAAGATCACTTGTTATTCTTTGTGGCGCGCTTGTTTTAAATTTACAAGCTGCAAGCATGGATGATATGATAAATAAAGGTGTGAAAATCGCCACTCATGCATCAAGCGGCGACTACAAAAGCATGGTTAGTGAGGCGCTAAATGCTGCTGTGAGCGAGCTTTCAAAAGAGGGCTTTATGAACAACGCCACAGCTAAAATTCCACTCCCAAAAAGCCTTGAGATGGCGTCAAATTTAGCCAAAAAAGTGGGCGGCGAGAAGTGGGCGCAGGACCTTAGCAAGTCGATAAACAACGCCGCAACTACGGCCGTGCCAAAGGCTGCTGAAATTTTTAGTGAGAGCATAAAAAATATGAGCGAGGCAGACGTGAAAAAGCTCTTTAACGGCGGCAGCGACAGCGTTACGAAGTATCTGCAGGAAAGCTCTAGTAAAAAGCTAAAGGCGGCATTTACACCGATAATCGAGAAAATGATGAGCGATAATAGCTTTGCAACAGCGTACAATGGGCTAAATTCTTTCATCGGTAGCTCAGTAAAAAACAACGAAACGATAAAATCAGTCAAAAGCCTAGCTAAAAATTTAGGCGCAAGCGAGTATGTGCCAGATGATGGCGAAGATATAAACGCCTATATCACGAGAAAGACGCTAGATGGGCTATTTAACGTGATGAGCGAGAAGGAAAAGGGGCTAAGAAGTGGCTTTGGCCTAGATAGCGGCAAAAAGGTGCTTGACTCGATCTTTAAATGAGAAATTTAAGCGCTCAAAACAAAGCCGACATCGCTCTTATCGTAGTTGCTATCGTTTGGGGCGCTACGTTTTTACCCATGGCAAACGCGCTAAAGACAAATGGCGTCTTTGTCATGCTTTTTTGCCGGTTTTTTCTCTCGGCTATCTTTATGGGCTTTGTCGCGCTTAAATTTACTAAGAAATTTGACAAAAAGAGCGTCATCTACGGCGTTATCCTTGGAGCGGTGCTCTTTTTGTCATTTGCCACGCAAACTTACGCTCTAAAGCTTACTTTTAGCTCGAGCGTCGCCTTTATTACGGGGCTTGAGTGCGTGATAGTCCCTTTTATGGCGGCTATCTTTTTTAAAAATAAGATAAGCATTTTTGCTATTTTGGGCGCTATCATCGCTATTTTTGGGCTTTGGCTCTTAAGTGGCGCCACGCTAGCACTTGGGAGTGGCGAGGCACTAGCGCTTGTTTGCGCGATATTTTACGCACTTTATACTACACTAAATGGCCACTTTGTAAGAAAGAGCGAGCTTTATTCGCTTGTCTTTGTGGTCTTTCTCACCGTCTCTTTGCTCTCGTTTGTCTTTGCGTTTTTTGAAGGTAGCGTTGTGCCAAAATTTGATAGAGAATTTTTCATAGCGATATTTATCACGACGGTGATTGGCACCATATTTTGCTACTTTGTGCAAACGATCGCTCAAAGATATACGACCGCTAGCAAGGCGGCCTTGTTTTTCTGTCTAGAGCCAGTCTCTGCTGGGCTAATTGGCTACTTTTTTGCAGGTGAGATACTTAGCATCTGGCAAATTTTTGGAGCCATGCTCATCATCTTTGGCGTCATTTTTAGCGAATTTGGCAAGCAAATTTGCTCTAAATTTAAGCTCTAAAAGACAAAAAGTTTCATTTGTGAGTCTATTTTCTCATCTATAAACTCGCCCTCAAATCTCTCTTTTAACATCGCTAAAACCGTCTTTTCATCGTAGTTTTTAGCTCCGTTTATCTCAAGGTGCCAGCAGATATTTTCAGCTGCTTCTTGCACGCTTCGTCTAGCGATCCTAGTTTCGTTTAAAATTTGACTCTTATAAGCGATACCTTGCTCGTTTAGCCACGCTTCAAGCCTATCTACGACGTTTTTTTGTGAGAGCGTTCGGCCAAATTTTTCAAAAAATGGCTCAAGTAGATCAGAGCTTCTAGGCTTGTCCCAGCCAAGATAGAGCTTTTGCTTGGCGCAGTTTTGAAATTTAGCAAAGTCTTCGTCGCTTGCAATGGCCGGGCTCATCGTGCAAATGGCGATATCAAAGTGTTTAAGGGGCTTAAATTCTCTCCACGAGCAAACCTCGCTGGTTAAATTTGTCACGCCAAACCTCTTTGCGTCTTCATTTAAAATTTCTATCATCTTTTCTGAGCTATCGATGCCTGTTATATGCTTAGCCGTTTTTGATAAAAATATGCTCCAAACGCCCGTGCCACAGCCGATATCAAGGATATCTTTGCCACTAAAGCTGGCTCCCCAAGCCAAGGCTTTACCAAAAATTTGCTGCTGTATAGTGCTGATCTTGCCGTCAAATCTTTGGTAGTTTGACGCCTTTTTATCCCATAAATTTTGCATTTTAGCTCCTCATTTTTGGTTATAATTTTAGCAAAAAAGGTCAAAAATGAGAGATTTTATATATCACGTCACCATCCCACCACAAGCCATCGACATGCACGGACATATGAATAATGTCTATTATTTCATCCTTATGCAAGAGGCCGCATTTGCCCACTCCGCCGCTGTTGGCGACACAGTCGAGGCGCAGTATAAAAGGGGTGAAATTTGGATCATTAGAAAAAATGAAGCAAAATATATAAAAAGCGCAAAGCTGATGGATAAGATAGAAATTCACACCTACACGCAGACTGAGGGTAAGGCGACATCTTGCAGATATTTTGAGTTTAAAAAAGATGGCGAGCTAATAGCAACTGGCAAGACAGAGTTTGTCTATATCGATCTAAAGACAAACCGCCCAAAAGCTATCCCGGCTGAGATCATCGCGCTTTACTCGTGACCGCACTCGTTGCAAACGCCCTTTATCACGGCGCTTTTTATATTTTTAGCGACGCTTAGGTGGGGCATGTCGATGTTTGTCACCTTGTGGCAGACGTCGCAGATGAAGTAGGCTTTGGCCTCATTTGCCAGCTCGTAGTAGCTCTTGTGGTTGTTTTCGGTTTTTATCACGAGATTTTCTTTTTCGAAAATTTCCATACTTCTATAAAAGGTCGTCTTGTTTGCGTCAAGGCTCTCTAAAATTTCATCGTAGCTTAGCGGCGCCTTGGCGTTTTGCAAAATTTCAACAAGCTTTATGCGAAGCGTCGTAGCCTTGATGTTGTGCTCTTCTAAGAAATTTCTCGCGTTCATCTTTACCCTTTTGATTTTTCGTATATTAACGCTAAAAGATTTAAACTATATTTAAAAGAAAAGGCTAAATTTAGGCTTTTGCATTTTAAGTTGCAACCAAGTTGCATTTTGCTAAACTTCGCAATTATTTTTTAAAGGAGAGATAATGAGAAAAATTATCGTTTTTTTAGCTGTTTGTGCTTTGTCTCTTTTTGCAAAGCCGGTTGTGACTACTAGCATACTGCCAACGAAATTTTTTGTCGAGCAGATCGCTGGAGATACACTAGATGTAAATGCGATGGTTGGCAAAGGCGCTGATCCACACACCTACGAGCCAAAGCCAAAGCAGATGAAGGAGCTTGAAAAGAGCGAGCTTTACTTTGCTATCGGCATCGAGTTTGAGGACGCGTGGCTTGATCGCTTCTCAAAGACGTTTAAAAATTTACGCATCGTAAAGACGCAAGAGGGCATCGAGAAGATCGCTATGAGCGAGGAGCATGAGCATGAAGAGCACCACGAGCATAAGCACGAGGGTGAGCATAAGCATGAGCACCATGACCACGAGGGCGAGCACCACCACCATGACGGCCTTGACCCACACATCTGGCTTGACCCTATCCTAGTAAAAACTCAAGCTGATAACATCGCAAAGGCGCTAATAGAGAAATTCCCGCAAAATGCAAAGCTTTATGAGGAGAATTTGGCTAAATTTAAAGCTAGCCTTGACGAGCTTGATGGCTTTATCAAAAACGAGCTAAAAGATGTCAAAACTCGTGAATTTATCGTATATCACCCATCTTGGGGCTACTTTGCAAAGCGCTATAACTTAGAGCAAATCGCCATCGAGATAGAGGGTAAAGAGCCAAAGCCAGCTGAGCTAAAAGAGCTTATAGAAGAGGCTAAAGAGCACGGTGTAAAGGTCATTTTCGTAGCTCCACAATTCCCAACAAAGGCTGCAAATTTGATCGCAAAAGAGACTGGCTCAAAGGTCGTCATGATAGATCAGTTGCCTGAAAACTGGCTAGCCGAGATGAAAAAAACGGCTGAAATTTTCGCTAAAAGCCTATAAAATGTTAGCACGCCTGATCGTCATTTGCCTACTTGCGATAAATGCTTTCGGGTGTGCTCTATGCTCGCTTTATAGCCCAACAGCTCACGTTAGCGCGAAATTTGTCGCACACGAAAATAACATCACGCAGATAGCC
>JAHADO010000019.1 GCA_018375265.1 Campylobacter concisus
TAGTTTTGCAGGGCGCTTTTGTAAAAATTTAGCTAGGCCATTATTTTTTAGTAGTTAATTTAAATTTTATATTTATTCAAATATACTTCTCAAATCCAAATCAATCACGAAAGTTAAAAAATGCCTACAAATTTTGCTGAAATTTTAAATAACTGCGTTGAAAGTATAAATTCATTTCTTTGGGGTCCATACTTCCTCATCGCCCTACTTTGCGGCACTGGACTATTTTTCACCATTAGACTTGGCTTTGTTCAGATTTTTAAATTTAAGATGGGTTTAGGCAAGCTTTTTGGAAATTTCTCACTTCACGGCGAGGCTGCTGGCAAGGCTGGTATGAGCTCGTTTCAAGCAGTAGCAACCGCTATCGCAGCGCAAGTTGGCACTGGCAACCTCGTGGGTGCGACCACAGCGCTTATCATGGGTGGCCCTGGAGCCATTTTTTGGATGTGGTGCGCAGCTTTTTTAGGCATGGCTACAAATTTTGCTGAAATTTGCCTCGCTCAAATTTACCGCACAAAGGACGACAGCGGCCACACGATAGGCGGTCCAGCCTTTTACATAAGCCGCGGATTAAAGGGCAAATGGGCGAAATTGCTAGCTGGATTTTTCGCTATCGCTATCATCATCGCACTTGGCTTTATCGGCAACATGGTTCAAGCAAACTCCATATCAGACGGCTTTAGCGGCGCTTTTGGCATACCGCAGTGGCTAACAGGGGCGTTTTTGGCTCTAATTTGCGCGCTAATTTTCATAGGTGGCGTAAAGGCGATCGCAAGGGTCGCTGAAAAGATCGTACCACTAATGGCGCTACTTTACATCGTCGTTGGCGTGGTTATCATCGCATTAAATTTTCACCAAATCCCAGAGGCGATCTCGCTAATATTTAAAGCTGCGTTTGATCCTTCGGCTGCTTGGGGTGGGGCAACTGGAGCTAGCATCGCAGCTGCCATGAGATACGGCATCGCAAGGGGACTTTTCAGCAACGAAGCTGGCATGGGCTCAACTCCGCACGCACACGCTGCTGCAAACGTCAAACACCCAGTCGATCAAGCTGTCCTTGGCATAATGAGCGTCTTTATAGACACCTTTGTCATCTTAAATATAACCGTTTTTGTGGTGCTAACCGCAAACGTCATCAGCTTTGAAAACGGCAAGGCGGTCTTTACTGGCATCACCTTGGTGCAAGAGGCGTTCTCGTCACATATCTTTGGCAAAACTGGCGGTTATAGCTTTGTGGCGATCTGCCTATTTTTCTTCGCATTTACGACGATCATTGGCTGGTACTACTTCGCTGAGATCAACGTGCGCTACCTTTTTGGCGCAAAAGCGGTTAAAATTTTTAAAATTTTAGTTGTTGTTTTTGTCTTTTTAGGCAGCTTGCAAAAGGTTGATTTTGTCTGGAGTTTAGCTGATATGTTTAACGGTCTTATGGTCGTGCCAAATTTGATCGCCATAATCCTTCTAAGCCCAGTCGTGGCTAAACTTTTAAAAGATCACGACGCTGGCAAAGAGTACGACGTAAAAGAGTATTTGAAGTAAATTTAAGAGTCGTGGAGAGAGGCTCTCCACATTAAATTTATTTTTATAGGTGGTCAGTTGGAGCTAGATATATAGGCTCTGTCGGTAAATAAAACGTTGATGCTTGAGGCTCTGTGTATTTATTGCCAGCCTCATCTACTGATGAAGCTTGGACTGTATATTCATTAGTACCAAGAGTATCCAACACACTACTCTCAGCTCTCCAGTTGCCATCAGCATCAGCCTTAGCGCTTAGTTTCTCAACCACATGAGCTTCGTTGCCTTTCTCTACCCAAGAGTGACCAAAGGCATCACGATAAACAACTTCAGCTTTTGTGATAACTAAATTTATATCAGCAAATGGCTCTGCTTTGCCCTCTATGGTCGGTGAAAAGTCATATTGTTTATTGCTATCATACATTGTGTTATAGTGTGACAGGTCAGAAAAGTCATCAGTAGATATTTTTGTGATAGACAAGGTGCTATTGTCTGTATCAACAGTTATCTCTTGTGTGCTTGTAGCTTTTAGCTCTTCACCATTTGCAGCTACTTTGCTAGCTTCAATAGTAAATTTATGATTTCCATCAGCTAAAGGCGAAGTTGGTGTGTATGACCAGTTGCCATCATTATCAGCAGTTGTCGTGCCAAGTAGTGGTGCATTTTCACCTTTGCCATCAAATATGCTTATAGTAGCGTTTGAAGTAGCCTTACCTACCAAAGTTGGAGTGTTGTCGTTTGTGATATGCAGACCTGTTCTTTGTGAATTTTCATGCTCTAAGATATTGCCATCGATGTCAAGGTTGCTGCTTACTGCCTGATCTGTATTACCAGTAACTACGTTATCATCCACTGCTGTGACAGATACTTCTAATGTCTGTGGCAATATATTGTTATATGCATTATCTATCGCAGCTGCAAGTGTGTCAAGACTAAAGCCCTCCTCGCTTGCGCCACCGCTTACATTTGTAAAAGCCTCTGCGCTAGCATTTGCTTGAGAGCTTAGGTTTTCAAAATTTGCATTGATGTTTGACTCATGACCACCATTTGCAAAGCTAGCAGCACCAAGGCTCACGCCATTCGAGCTTACTCCACCTGCTGATTGAGTGCCGCCAGCTGCAGTCTCTTCAAGATCAGAGATATTTTTACCATTTAGTAGTTGCTCTTGTAGTGATGCTATCTCTTTGCCAGTCTCATCGCTAGCTTTTTCGTTTTCACTATTAAGAGGTTGCAACTCAACCTTTACGCCATCTTGCTCTTTTATGACCTCATTGTCATAGATCACGTCGCCTGCTTTTAGAGTTCTTTGATTTCCATTAGCATCAACTGCGACGATGGCATCCGTGCCAATTATTGATTTGATTAGTCCTTTAACTTTACTCATAATTTTTCCCCTTTACGTATTTTTATGTTGTCAATTATAAGTAAAAAATTTATTTTATAGCTATTGTACTTTGGTACAGTTGTGACATTTTAGAAATATGAAGTTATAAATTTTTGAGTTAAATTTAGTAAAAATTTGCCGTATTTTAGGGATTTAGTTTAAAATTTAAAAACAGCAGAGTTACAAAAAATATTTTTGAATTTTATTTTTTAGTTTTTGTGTTTTGGAGAATTTGATATAAAAATGGTGGCCCCGAATGGACTCGAACCATCGACCACTACCATGTCAAGGTAGTGCTCTACCAACTGAGCTACGGGACCAAAGATTTGGGATTATATTTTATTTTCCATTTTATTTAGCTTAATTGCCATTTTCTTTAAAATTCAACTTCATAAAACTAGTCTATATTTTAGCACTCTAAAATATTATTAATGCAGATTTAATCAAGCAAGGACTATAATTTTATAAAAATAAGTTTAAGTAAAAATATTAGTTTTCCATTGAAATTTGATGTTTATAAAATCTTAATAGAAAGGAAAAAGGGTATGAATAAGCTTAAATTCATCGCTATTTTTGCCTGTTTATTTTCGCTTCATCTATTTGGCGCCGATATGCCAAAGAGCGATCTAAACGTCACAAAAATAGTAGTCTCTGATGAGCTAAGAGCCAAGTATAAGATCAAACCTCATCATGAACACCTAAGCTTTGACTGCGTTGATTGTCACCAAAACCAAGGCGATGATCCTAGCAAATTTAAAGCGATCGGCGACGCTGGCTGCCTATCCTGTCACAAGAGTAAAAAGCTCTTAGCCCAAAGGCTAAAATTTATGGATACTCTAAAGGCAAATCCTCACAACTCTGTTCACGATGGTCCGACTTTGTACTGCGACGAGTGCCACAACGAGCACAAGCCATCTACAAACATGTGCTCTGAGTGCCATGAACACGAGGTGCCACAATGGATGAACGGAGTAACACCATGAAAATTTCAAAAAAATTACTAGCGCTTATAATCTTCATAAGCGGAATTATTGGATTTTTAGTCGTTCTGCCAGTTCATTACGCACTTGATGAGACAAGTGGGGATAAATTCTGCATCGTTTGCCACGAGATGGATCCTATGGTGATCGCCTACAATGACGATATCCACAGCGGCAAGGGCAAAACTGGTATCAAAGCAAGATGCGTCGACTGCCACATACCACATGACAACATCGCAAAATACGCCCTAACAAAGGCGAAAAACGGCATTTTAGAGGGCTGGGTACATTTCTTTGGCGATCCTAATGCTATTGACTGGCACAAAAACCTCAAAAACCGCGAGCATTTTGTCTTTGACAACGGCTGCACAAGCTGCCACACAAACGTGATAGATAGCAACAACACTTCAGCGCAAGCTCAAAAGATGCACGCTCACTACAAAAAGCTCCTTGACACTCCTAAAGAGCTAAAATGTGTAAGCTGCCACTATGACGCAGGTCACGGCGCTGGTTTTAGAAACTACCTTGAGTACTGGAAGCCATCGTATAAAATTTACGATAAAAAGATGATCGAAAAGAGGATCGAAACTAAGCAAAAATTCTTCAAAGATGAGTACAAACCTACAAAAGACGAAGAGGAATTTTTAAAACAAAAGGCTGAAAAAGACGCTAAAAAGCCAGCTGGTGGCGGTCTAGCTGGCTAACAAAGAAGCTTTGCTGCTCTTAAGCGACTTTGAGCAAAATGTCATCCTAAATGCATCGCTTTACCGCTTTGGGTTTAGGATGATCCAGCTCAAAAGCGCCAGCGAAGTTATCAAGGACTTTGAGTGCGGCAACAGATATGATCTGTACATTTTTGACGTAAAGGCTAGAAATTTAAACCTTGATCTGGTTAAATTTATAAGAGACAGCCAAAACATCACTCCCATTATGCTTTTGCGGGGCGTTAGCATCCCTAGCGTTTTAAGGAAATTTACTATAAGCCATTTGTTTTTATTTCACATTTTTAGGCTTTGCAAGGTACTTTTAGGCTCTAAATTTGAGCTAAAAAATGGCCTAGTCTTTGACAAAGACTCCCAGTGTATAAGAAAAGAGGACGAGGTCATCTACCTTGGCAAAAAAGAGAGTCAGCTACTTGAAATTTTATGCAAAAACTCGCCACACATCGTCACCTACGACGAGATAGATCACCACCTATATAAAAACGAAACCTTATCGCAAGACCGCATAAGATCGCTCGTGCGAGAGATAAGAGCCAAGATACCAACTATCTGCCTAAAAACCGTGCGAGGCACTGGCTATAAGGTAGAGTGAGGGGGGGGTTACATATAAATTTATTTTTTTATAAATTGAATTATCTTTGAAAAAGGCTTTAGTAGAAACCTTAATGGGTTTATGTAAAGACCATTAGCTTTCCATGCCATATATGACTCTATATTTGCTTTTATGATATTTTTAATGCTTTTGTTGCTCTCGCCACCTATTCTCATTTTTACAAAAACTTCATCGACATAGCTACTTGTGATCTTGTATTTTTCAAAAAATCTTAACATAAGCTCATAATCAGCGGCGATTTTAAAACTAAGATCAAACACTCCATACTTTTCGTAAATTTCTTTTTTGACAAAAAAGGTAGGGTGTGCTGGGTGCCAGCCAGATCTAAAAAGGCCTTCTTGGTACTTTTTTGACCTCCAGTATCTTATAACTCTTTTTGGATCATTTGCATCTATGTATTCAAGATTTGCATATACACTATCGATATTGCCCTTTAAAAACTCATCAGCCACTATCTGCAGAATTTTATCACTTGCGTAAAAATCATCACTATTTAATATGCCAACAACATCCCCAGTAGCCATTCTAATGCCCTTATTCATAGCATCATATAGACCATTATCCTTTTCACTGATAAATTTGATATTATCTCCGTAGCTTTGCACTATCTCTATAGTACCATCTGTGCTAGCTCCATCTATGATAATATACTCTATATCTTTATAGCTCTGATTTAAAACAGAATTTATGGCATCTTTTATCGTTTTTGCATTATTCCACACAACTGTTATGATTGATATTTTCAAATTTATTCTCCAAGATATTTTTATAAATTTCAATCTGCTTTTCAATAACATACTCATTTTTGTATTGTTTTGCGCTCTCTTTTGCAGCCTTTGATAGCTTATCATAATTCTCAAAATCGTACGATCTTTCTATCACATTTTTTAGCTCATCAGGACCACTTAAAAATCCATTTACACCATCTTTTATAAAATCACCCCTTGTTCCTATGTCATATCCTATGACGGGCACTCCTGCGCTCATAGCTTCGATAATAGTCAAACCAAAAGTCTCATACAAGAGCGATGACTGTATCAAATACTTTGAACGTGATACGATAGTCATAGTTTCTTTTCTTGAACACTTCCCTTTAAATATTATATTTGGCTTTTTATATTTTTGTCTAAGCTGTGCCTCAATATCTCCACCACCAACAATGGTTAAAATATACTTTTCGTCCAGCTGATCCCAGATTTCTAAAAGTTTCAAAATCCCCTTTGACTCTTCTAGCCGCCCCACATATACATAGTTATGTTTTTGTGTCTCTATGTCAAATCTCATTTGTAAGCTATTTGGCTTTAAAATGATCTTGCTTTCACTCACTCCAAGACTTTTAACCTTATCTTTTTGAAAATTTGTTAAGACAAAAAAATAGTCAATATTTTTAAAAACTCCAGTTAATTTATAAAACCAAAAAGCTAGCTGCGCCACAAGGCTTTGAAGAAGTGACTTTCTATAACATCTATTTAAAATGCCAGATAAAGAAAATGTTTTATGTGCGCAAATTTCACAAATACCAAAACCATCTCTATATAAGATCCCAGATATGCACCACAATCTATAATTATGCAAAGTATGGATCACTTTTGCTTTACTATCTTTAGCAGCCTTAAAAACAGCAGGCGTAAGAAGTGGAAAAAAGTTATGAACATGAACAATTTCAATGCCATTTTCTTTTATTATTTTTCTAACCTCTTTGTAATATTTTTTTGAAAACCATATCTCAAAAAGAAGTTTAAATTTATTTATATTATCATTTGAAACTTCATAGCAAAAAACATTTTCATCTCCTAATTTTTTGCGCAGGGCGTTTAGCTCATTTTTACAAACAATATCCTCACCGCCAATATTGTTTGATTGGTATTTGTTATGGATTATTAGAATTTTCATAAGTATGCGCGTATTTGCTGTGTATCTTTGGCATTAATGTCATAGCTATTGGCATTGCTACATAAATTTTGCAACATTTCATTGTCAAAATTTCTTATTTTTTGCATAAGGCTATTTTTGTCAGTAGGATCAAATATGAAGCCATTTATGCCATTTTTGATTAATTCAGAAGAGCCACAACGATCACTTATCAAGACTGGTAGTCCAAAATACAATGCCTCCTCTACCACCAAGCCCCAAGGTTCGATCAAACTAGGTAAAATGAAAACATCATTTTTGGCAAATTCTGCACCTATAAATTTATTTTCTACAGCTCCTCTAAAGATTATATTTTTACTTGAGATAGACTGCAAAAACTCCTGCTGCTCCCCAACACCGATAATAGTGAGAGTAAAATTTGGCATAGCATTAAAAATCTCTACTATAAATTTTAAATTTTTGATATCCACAATCCTGCCAATATATAAAAATCTACCACTAAATTTCTTTTGAGTTTTTATAAATTCTGGTTTATTTATGATGCCGACACCATTTGTGACTTTTACTTCTCCTTGAAAATTTAATGCTTTTAGCAAATCACAATGCAAGCTACCAGAGGCAAAAACTGTAGAAATTCTCGACAAAAAAAGCTTTTTTATAAAACCTTTTAGCCCTTTATAGCTACTTTCAAAGATAGTTGACTCAAGAGCTAGACAATTTTTAGATTTTTTGCTCGTAAAGGCTATATACCAAAATTCTGGCAAGTCCCATCCGCTGACCAAAATCCTCTTAAATTTTACTCTGCTGAGTATGGCTTGAATAGCCAATATATTTTTAAAAATTTTTCTTTTTTGAAAATCTCCTTGATATAAGACCTCGTAATCAAATAGTGCATCATTTACACTAGAAAAGTTATTTGAACGCTTTTGCGAAGTATCTGATGAAATAAATATCACAAATATCTTTAATCTTTTTGCCAATTCATTATATAAATTTATCTTATAAAAAGCCGGTATATGAGTTACTATCAAATAATCATACATATTTAAAAACCAACCAATTTTTATTTTTCTCTTTAACAAAAATTATAAGAGAAAGTAACGCCATAGAAATAATAAATTTAAATAACCAGTAATCAGACTGTAAAACCTTTTGAACAGCTATGTGAGCGATATTGTTGGTATATGGGTGCAGTATAAAAAGTAGCATGGTGTTACTACCCCATATTTTGATAAATTTACTATTTAATCTTATATTTTTTATGCAAAGAATAAGCACATGGACAAAAGAGACAGCCCAAAGCACATTTAAAAATTTATTAGAATAAACCTTGCTCGCCATGTCTAAATTTAGGCTAAATCCAAAAAGATATATCACCACAAGTACTATAAAAGACAGCAAAACCAATATGTTAGGCAATCTTTTTACAAAAATAATATTACCTATATAGACAAATATCAATGAGTTAAGAGCATCATCAAGTCCAAATGGAAGATCGATATAAAAACTACCCACAAATAAAAACACGACTGTCAATGATTGTAAGAGCAAGCTAGGTATTTTATTTTTTATCAAAAATAAAAATACTCTTGAAAAAAACAGCGCTGGCAAAAACCATAGCACGAAAGCATAGGTGTTGCAAAGTCCAGCAAAATCCATATCTATAAAAATACCTTTGATCTCATGTGCATAATCCAGAGCCTCTCTATGTAGCAGATATCTTTTTAGTATCTCCATAAAAAGACCAATAATAGAAAAAATAAAGTATGGGATCATTAATCTTTTGAAATTTTTAACTGCAAAATTTTTAAAAGAGGTTTCAAATTTTATAAAAAAACCAGAGACCATAAAAAATAGCGGCATGTGCCAAGTATATATGAAGCCATTTAATGGGAAATTTATATGCCCTAGTATAACCGACAGGATCCCTATGAATTTTAAAGTATCAACCCAATCAAC
This sequence comes from Campylobacter concisus, assembly GCA_018375265.1. Classification (GTDB taxonomy): domain Bacteria; phylum Campylobacterota; class Campylobacteria; order Campylobacterales; family Campylobacteraceae; genus Campylobacter_A; species Campylobacter_A concisus_AB. Next base: position 9,046 of record JAHADO010000019.1, read on the forward strand.
TCTTTGTTGCACAATAATTATTCTCACTTAACTTTTTAATTTCTGTAAAACCATACGTTTTTAATATATCAAATACTCTATTTTGAGAAAAACATTCAAATACAATAGCTTGAATATTATATTGTGTAAAAAAGTTCTTTCCTCCCTTTAACACTTGTTCTTCGAAGCCTTCAACATCAATTTTTACTATGTACCTATTATCTTGGGCAAAATTATTATCAACGATAAATTTATCTAATGTTATTGCTTGTACCTTTATGCCATCTTCCATTTTAATTATATGATTTACAGTTGAGCTTCCGCCATAATCTGAAAAATGGACACTACCTATACTATCTGACAGAGCCAATTGTTTTACAAGTGTTTCATCCAAATTATTTAGCAAAAAATTCATTTTGCATCTTTTGGAGGTAAAAGGATGCGGCTCAAAGGCTATGACACTATCACAAACATCGATCATTGAAATACTATATGAACCAATATTTGCGCCAATATCCAAAAATATGGTTTTGCCACATTTCTGACAATTTTTTTGCTTTGCAAATTCTCTTAATAGTAAAATTTCTTCTCTATCTGGTATATCGGTATATGTATACATGCTCGATACATTGCAATTAGGATATAAAAAAATATTTTTGCCATTAAAAATGGTCTTTGATATTATCTTTTTTGATAATCTTTTAAATATCTGAAAGGACATACCAACAAATAGATACTTTATCTTGTATATGCCATCGTTTTTATTCCATATATATTTTAATACATTTAGCATTTTATGATCTCCCAATCAACCTTTTGACATAGTATTTAAATAAAATCCAATATTTAATTAGATCCAAAACTAATGCACTGGCTACTTTATTATCTCTTTTTATCTTATCATACTCTTTAAATATCTCCAGAGTTCTTCCATTCCCAATGCCGTCATCTCGCCATCTGGCAGAAACGATATCTTTAGTTATAACGCTTGGAAAATTTTGATAACTTCGAAGCAAATGCTCATAGTCCATACAAAATTTATTATTTAGATCAAAAAGTCCATATTTTTCAAAATAGCTCCTTGGTACAAACAATCCCTGATGCGGCAAGGACATCCTAAATAGCAGTGATCTTTTATCAAAATTCTTGACAAATTTGGAGCTATAAATTTCATTTCCTTTTTCGTCTACTCTTTGTATCCTTGTACTTATTATGGATGACTCTCCAGCCTTTATATCTTTAAAAATCTCCTCTAAAGTTTCACTAGAAAAAAATCCATCGCCATCACCTTGAAAATATATATAATCAACTTTTGCAGCAATTACACCCTTATTAAAAGCATCGCTTATACCCTTATCTTTTTCGCTAATCCAATATGAAATTTTATCTTCATATTTTTTTATGATTTCTAAAGTGCCATCAGTACTTCCACCATCTATTATGATGTATTCAAAATTTTTATAAGTCTGATTTGTTATACTCTTAATAGTTTGCTCTAAATATTTCTCGCCATTAAAAACAGCTGTTATGATAGAAATTTTTGATTGTTCTAAACTCATGAATTTATTATCTCTAGGATTGATTTTTTGTAAGCCTCATAATCAAAACTATTTATTTTTAAATACCCTTGTTCTGCTTTTTCTGTCAGAAGCTTATTATTACTTAAATACTTAATCATCTTTTTAGCAATGTCATTTTCATTGTTTGGATCAAATATCAAGCCAGCCTCACCTACTTGCTCAGGCAAAGCTACAACATTGGAGCAGCAAACTGCAACCTTTAATGAAAATGCTTCATATATCGGGATGCTAATGCTCTCAAAAAGCGTGGGCATAACTAAAAATTTAGACATCTTGTATAAAAATGGAAGATCAGAATAATCTATATAACCAAGATAAACAATGTCATTTTCTAATTGCAGTTCTTGTATCCTACGATCCACATTTCGGAAATTATTTTGTTTTGACCCAGTAAAAACTAATTTTAAATCCTTGAATTCCTTTTTAACAATACCAAAAGCTTCTAATAATTTTATATGGTTTTTATGTGGCCAAAATTGAGCTGGATAGAAGATATATTCTTCAGGAAGGTTATATTTTGCTTTTATGGTTTTATACAAATTTTCATCTATGGTGCTACTGTTAAAACACTTTGGAGGTGGTGATTGGACTACATGCACCTTATTTGGATCAGCTCCCAAAAATTTTATAATATCACTTTTTACAAATTGAGATTCACATAAAATTTTATCTGCTGTTTTTGATAAAGACCTATTATTTAGCCATCTTATAACTTTATCTCTTAATGTAAAAAAATATGGATAGTATCTTTCTTGCATGTCATGCAATGTAAAAACAAAAGGCTTATTTAAATAGAAATGCGGATACAAGGATATAACAGGACAAATGAATTTATCTATATCAAGAAAAATATCCTTCTCAGATTTTGTAAAAAACAATGGCTTTCTAATTAATAATAAAATTTGAAGAAATCTTATTAATTTATTTAAAATAAAAATATTTGGTTTATTTATCTTCCTAATCTCTATATTATATTCATCAAAACTATCATTATTGGCATCAGTAAATACAATATATATGTTATTTTTATCTTGTGTGATGACATCTATAATAGAACGAGTATATTGATAAACCCCACCGCCTTTTGGATCTCCAAATGCAAGAATGCCAATTTTTTTCATTTCACTTTCCATCTAATTCTCATAGAATGTGCTAGTAAAT
>JAHADO010000020.1 GCA_018375265.1 Campylobacter concisus
AAGCACGCAGGTCTAGCAAATATAATGTTAGACTTCATGGGCAAAGAGCCGCTTCATGAGGAGCTTATCCAAGAGTTTGCAACGGCAGAAAAATTGCTAAAAGCTTACAAGAGCTGTGATAGGCAAAAATTCTTAAAAGGCTGCGATGAGCTAAGGGCTTACTTAGGACATGGCAGCAGTAAAAATGTAGTAAAAATTTTAAAAAATATGGAGTAAAAAATGAGTGAACCAATGACAATGCACGGATATGAGAAGATAGAAGCTGAGCTAAAGGATCTAAGACTGGTGCAGCGTCCTCAAATCGTAATAGAGATCGACATCGCAAGAAGCCACGGCGATCTTAAAGAAAATGCTGAGTATCACGCAGCAAAAGAGAAGCAAGCCTTTATAGACGCTAGGATCGCTGAGCTTAGCGCACTTTTGGCAAACGCAGAAGTGATCGATCCAAGTAGCTACGAGCATGATAGGGTGAGATTTGGCTCAAGTGTGACGATAATGGACGAAGAGACCGAGGTTGAGCATACTTACACGATAGTTGGCGTTAGCGAAAGTGACCTAGACAAGGGCTATATCTCGATAAACTCACCTCTTGCAAAGCAGCTTTTAGGCAAGGCTGAGGGCGATGAGGTCGCGCTAAATTTACCAAAAGGCAGAAGCGACGTTGAGATCGTGAAAATTTGCTACAAACCTATAAAATTTGACTAAAAAGATGAGGCAAAGAGCTAAAACTGCTTTTTGGCTCCGTTAATTTTTAATTAAGGCAAAATTTGAGTGAATATCTATATGCCCCAGTTATAAAGGAAGGCGCGATCTTTTTGGCTGATGCGCATGAAAACATAAACCGCGATGGATTTTTGAAATTCTTGCGCGCTGTCGATAGCGGAGAGATCAAAGAGCCGCCACAGATTTTCTTGCTTGGTGATATATTTGATTTTTTAACGGGCGAGGGCGAATATACAAAAGAATTTTACGCTGAGTACTTAAGTCTTTTAAATAAAATTTCACAAAAGGTGGAAATTTTTTACTTCGAGGGCAACCACGATTTTAGACTTTCAAATTTATTTAATAAAACTAGAGATTTTTGGGACAAAGGCGAGAGGCTAAGCTTTGAGGGGGTAAAGGTCTATGACATTTGCGCTCAGCCAGTGAAATTTAGAACTATAAGTGGCGAGCACGTCCAAATCGCGCATGGCGATATATTTTTACCTTTTATAGATAAGTACGCACTTAGGTTTTTAAGGCTTAGATGGTTTTTGAAATTTATGAACGCGCTTGATAAAATTTTGGATTTTAAAATTTCAAAAACGATACTAGCCAAACTTACTAAGAAAAATCTGCACTATAAAATTTCAAACTTCAAGGAGCTAATGAGCAAGCATTTGCAGGGCTTTGACGCAAGTATAGTGATAGAGGGACACTATCATCAAGGTGAGCTATTTGATATTTACGATAGATTTTATATAAATTTACCTTGTTTTGCATGCGAGCAAAGTTATTTTGTTGTAGAATACGCCCAGCAAAAGTTTAATTTGCTCAAAATGAGTTTGAAAGGACATTGATGTTTGGAGACAACGTACTAAAAACGGGCTCAAACGAGATGGAACTTGTTGATTTTCGTATCTTTAAAAAGGCCGAAAACAAAGTATATGAAGGAATATACGGAGTCAATGTCGCAAAGGTGCGGGAGATCATTAAGATGCCAAATCTTACCGAGCTTCCTGGTGTTCCTGAGTATATAGAGGGAATTTTTGATTTAAGAGGTGTGGTTATCCCCGTTATAAATTTGGCAAGATGGATGAATATCGTCGAGCCAACTGAGGGTGTAGTTATAAAGCCACGTGTTATTATCGCTGAATTTAGCGGTATATTAATCGGTTTTATCGTCCATGAGGCCAAGAGGATCAGACGTATAAACTGGAAAGACATAGAGCCTGCAAATTTTGCTGCTGGAGCTGGTACTCTGGATAAAGGTAAGATCACAGGCGTAACAAGAATAGAAAATGACGAAGTACTTCTCATTCTTGATCTTGAAAGCATCGTTGAAGAGCTAGGAATTTACTCACCAAAGATCGAATTTGACGTAACAGAAGATCAAAAGATCAAAGGTGCTGCTTTAGTTCTAGATGATAGCTCAACTGCTAGAAAGCTAGTAAAAGACGCACTTGAGAAGATGGGTCTTAGCGTAGTTGAAGCTAAAAACGGCGTTGAGGGATTAGAGAGAATGGAAGAGCTTTATCAAAGATATGGAGATAACTTAACAAAAGAGCTTAGAGTTATCTTAAGTGATATCGAAATGCCACAAATGGATGGATACCGCTTTGCTTCAACTATTAAAAATGATGATAGATTTAAAGATGTTCCGATTGTGTTTAACTCTTCATTAAGCAACGAATTTAGTGAGGTTAAGAGTAAAGAAGCCGGTGGTGCTGCGTATCTTACAAAATTTGATGCTGGTGTATTTTATCAAGAGGTGCTAAAAGTTATTGAAGCACATTCTAAATCTGCGAAGTGAGGTGAAGTATGGATGATATGAAAGAAATAATGGAAGACTTTTTAATAGAGGCTTTCGAACTTATTGAGCAGATAGACCATGACCTTGTTGAACTAGAGGCAAACCCTGAAGATTTGGAGCTTTTAAATAGAATTTTCCGTGTTGCTCACACAGTAAAAGGTAGCTCAAGCTTTTTAAATTTTGACGTTTTAACAGAGCTTACTCACCACATGGAAGATGTTTTAAACAAAGCTAGAAAAGGCGAGCTAAAGATCACTCCAGATATCATGGACGTTGTTCTTGAGTCAGTTGATATGATGAAAGGACTACTTGAGAGTATTAGAGATAACGGTAGTGACGCAGCCGCTGGCATTGATATCAAAAATATTTGTGTAAGACTTACTCAAATTTCTGAAGGTGAAGCATCAAGCGCAGCCGCAGAAGCTCCAGCCGCACCATCGCCTGAGCCAGTAAAAGAGCCAGAACCTGTCGCACCAGCTGAAGAAGCAGCTCCTGAAGTAAGTGATGCTGAGCTTTCAAAGTTAAGTGACTCTGAGGTTGAGGCTGAGATAGAGAGACTTTTAAAAGTTAGAAAGGCTGAAGATCAAGCAAGACGTGCTTCAAAAGGCATAGCTCCAAAATCTCCTGAAGAGATAGCTCCAGCCACAAGCGCTGCGCCAGCACCTGCACCTAAGCCAGCTCCTAGTAGAGAAAGAGATGCAGATAAAAAAGTGCCAGCAGCTAGTAGTAACAGTGCGGTAGCACAAGAGCAAACGATACGTGTTGAAGTAAAAAGACTTGATCACTTGATGAATTTAATCGGTGAGCTTGTTCTTGGTAAAAACCGCTTGTTAAAAATTTATGATGACGTAGAAGAGAGATATGAGGGCGAGAAATTCTTAGAAGAGCTAAATCAAGTAGTCTCAAGTCTAAGTCTAGTTACGACTGATATCCAGCTAGCTGTTATGAAGACAAGGATGCTTCCAATAGCAAAAGTCTTTAATAAATTCCCACGTATGATACGTGATCTTAGCCGCGACCTTGGTAAGCAGATCGACCTTGAAATTTCAGGTGAAGAGACAGAGCTTGATAAATCAATCGTTGAAGAGATCGGCGATCCGTTAGTTCATATCATCAGAAACTCATGCGATCATGGCATTGAAGATCCTGAGACAAGAAAGGCAATGGGCAAACCTGAAAAAGGCCTTGTTCAGCTAAAAGCTTACAATGAGGGCAACCATATCGTTGTTGAGATAGTTGATGACGGTAAAGGCTTAGATGCTGATATGCTTAAAGCTAAGTCGATAGAAAAAGGCATCATCACTGAGCGAGAAGCTGATGCAATGAGCGAAAAAGAGGCTTTTGGTCTTATATTTAAGCCAGGATTTTCAACTGCAGCCAAGGTTACAAACGTATCTAGTCGTGGCGTTGGTATGGACGTTGTTAAGACAAATATCGAGAAGCTAAATGGTATCATTGATATCGAGAGTGAAGTTGGAAAATGCACAGTTATGAAGCTTAAAATTCCACTTACACTTGCGATCATTCAATCACTTCTTGTCGGAACACAAGAGGAATTTTATGCGATACCACTTGCGAGCGTTCTTGAAACTGTTCGCGTACCTATCGATGATATCTATACGATCGATGGCAAAAACGTTCTAAGACTAAGAGATGAGGTATTATCTCTTGTTAGACTTTCAGATGTCTTTGGTGTCAATAAAGTCTTTGATGGCGGAGATCAAACTTATGTCGTTATCATCGGCGTTGCTGAGGCAAAACTGGGCATCATAGTAGATACATTAGTTGGTCAAGAAGAGATCGTTATTAAGTCAATGGGTGATTATTTGCAAAATATCCCAGGCATCGCTGGAGCTACTATAAGAGGCGATGGCCGCGTAACTCTTATTATAGACGTTGGTGCTATGATGGAGATGGCAAAGGATATTAAGGTAAATATTAGAGCCGAAATGGAAGATAGTGCTAAAGCAAAAGAGAAACCAAGCGATTATAAGGTCCTAATCGTTGATGACTCTAAGATGGATAGAACCATCATGCAAAAATCGCTTGAGCCAATCGGCGTCACAATAATAGAAGCAACTAATGGAGTAGAAGCACTCAATATAATTAAATCAGGCGAGCATGCCTTTGATGCGGTGCTCATTGATATTGAGATGCCAAGGATGGACGGATATACTCTAGCTGGTGAAATTCGCAAATACTCTAAGTATCGCACTTTACCGCTAATAGCAGTAACATCAAGAACGTCTAAAACTGATAGATTGCGCGGAGTAGAGGTTGGTATGACTGAATATATCACAAAACCATATTCGTCAGAATACCTTGAAAACGTTGTTAGAAAAAATATTAAATTAGGTTAGGGGTTAGGCGATGAATGATAAACTAAACCAAGTTTTAAGCAAACAAAAACAGCAAATTGACGAGCCTGAGATAAAAAACAACGAAGATATAGTCCAACTTGTAGGCTTCGTTGTTGGCGAGGAAGAGTATGCGATACCTATTTTAAATATCCAAGAGATAATCAAGCCTATCGAATACACCCGTGTTCCTAGCGTGCCTGACTATGTTCTTGGTGTCTTTAACCTACGTGGAAACGTTATCCCGCTTATTGATTTGCGAAAACGTTTTTCACTAAATGTTACAAAGCAAAGTTCAAATACAAGATATATCGTCATGAAAGATGAGGATAACATAGCAGGCTTCGTGATAGACCGCTTGACGGAGGCTATCAGAATAGACCGCAACAGGATCGATCCGCCGCCAGAGACTTTGGTAAAAGACAAAGGCATGATCTATGGTATCGGCAAACGCGATCAAAATATCCTTACGATTTTAAAGGTTGAGAGCCTTTTAAAGCGTGATTTTTAGGGCATAGCTTGATAAAACTTTGTGTTTTTGACTTTGACTCTACGATAATGGACGGCGAGACGATTGATATCCTCGCCGCCGCTAACAACGCCAGTAATGAGGTGGCTAGCATAACGAAGCGTTCGATGAACGGCGAACTTGATTTTTTTGAAAGTCTTACAGCAAGAGTAAAATTTTTAAAAGGAATGCCACTTTCAAAAGCAGATGAAATTTGTAAAAATTTACCCATCATGCCAGGAGCTAGCGAGCTTATAGTTGCTCTAAAGCAAAAAGGCATAAAGGTCGTGGTCTTTAGTGGCGGTTTTCATATCGCAACTGATAAGATGCAAGAAAAACTTAAATTTGATGCAAATTTTGCAAATATCTTGCACCACAAAGATGGAATTTTAACAGGTGAAGTTGGCGGAGAGATGATGTTTGGTAGCTCAAAAGGAGAGATGATAGATCGCTTAAAGGGGCTATTAAATTTAGATAAAAGTGAGATCATGTGCGTTGGCGACGGAGCCAATGACGTGTCAATGTTTAGAAAATGTGATCTAAAAATTGCCTTTTGTGCGAAAGAAATTTTAAAAAAAGAGGCGACGCATTGCGTGGATATCAAGGATCTGCGTGAAATTTTAAATTTTATAAGGTGAAAAAATGTATGACAATGAAGCTAATTTTTCTCTTTGGTGTGACTTTATAGAGAGAGATTTTTTACAAAACGAATTCAACTCTTTACTAGAAAAAGGCGTTATAAACGGAGCTACAAGCAACCCAGCTATCTTTAAAACAGCTTTTGCATCACCTGCTTACAAACAGATCATACAAAATAGCAACAAGCGTCACCCAAAAGATCTTTATGAAATTTTAGCGACCCAAGATATCAAGATCGCCGCATGTAAAATGCTAAAAAACTACGCAAATGGCGATGATGGCTTTGTTAGCATCGAGGTTGATCCAAATTTAAGTGGCGAAACAGCTGCGACGATAGAAGAGGGCATCAGGCTTCACAACCTTATCTCAATGCCAAATGTCATGATAAAAATTCCAGCTACAAAAGAGGGCTATGAAGCGATGAGTGCGCTTATGGCAAGAGGTATCAGCGTAAATGCGACGCTCATTTTCTCGCCTGATCAGGCTAAAAACTGCCTAGAGGCTTTTAAAGAGGGTAGCAAGGCTTATGCAAGCCGCTTTGTGGATACGACGATGCCAAAAGGTGTGATCAGCGTTTTTGTTAGTAGATTTGACAGAAAGCTTGATGAGACAATGGCTGCAAAGAGCCTACCAACAGGGCAGATTGGCATAATGAACGCTGCAAATATCTATCATATCATTGAGGATTTTGGCTTAGAAAACGTAAGGACACTTTTTGCAAGCACTGGCGTGAAAGGTGGTGGTTTAAGAGGGGATTATTACGTTAGGGAGCTAATGTATAAAAACTCTATAAACACAGCTCCAATAGAGACGATAAAAGAATTTATAAAAGAAAAAGCTGAGGCAAAAAATGCCCCTAGCAAAGAGAATATCTCAAGCTTTTTTCACATCATAAAAAATAATGAGATCGATATAAATGCTACTTATAAAGAGCTTTTAAATGACGGCTTAAAGCAGTTTGTTGCAGCATTTGACGACATTATGAAATCACTTTAATGACCAAAAAAGACCTAGACTCATATCTGTGCTCTTTAGTGGATAAAGGCGGTAGCGACCTTCATCTAAAGTCTGCAAGCCTTGTTTATGGCAGATTTAATGGTGAGATCATGCCACTTAGTGAAGAAAATTTGGGCCCTAGTGACGCAGTAGCTATCGCAAAAGAGCTTTTGGGGGCTAAATTTGATGAGTTTATGGATAAAAAGGACATAGATTTTTCTTATAAACTAAATGACGAGTACTGCTTTCGTGTAAATATGTTTTTGCAGATAAATGGAATTTCTGCCGTCTTTCGTGTCACTCCAACGAAAATCCCAACCATAAAAGATCTAAATTTACCAAGCGTGATAGAAAAAATTTGCACAGAGACCACTCGTGGCATCATTTTAGTGACTGGCCCAACTGGAAGCGGCAAGACAACGACGCTTGCAAGCATGATAAATTTCATAAACCAGACAAAAAGATCACACATCGTGACTATCGAAGATCCGATCGAATACGTATTTAACGACGATAAAAGCATAATCAACCAGCGTTCTATCGGGGCAGATGCGCTAAATTTCTCAGATGCACTAAGGGCTTCGCTTAGAGAAGATCCTGATATCATTTTGGTTGGTGAGATGAGAGATCTTGAGACGATTGAGACTGCCATTAGAGCTGCTGAGACTGGACACTTGGTGCTTTCGACACTTCACACGCTTGATGCAAAAGAGAGCGTAAATAGAATAGTAAATAGCTTCCCGCAAGGCGAGCGAGATAAGGTCAGCCTTATGTTCTCTTCAGTGCTTGCTTGCGTCATCTCACAAAGGCTAGTTAAGACGCTTTTTGGCACTAGACGCCCAGCGGTTGAGATCATGAGAAAAAATACCCGCATAAAAGAGCTCATATCTGAAGAGAAATTTGACGAGATCGATCTTGCCATAGCTGAGTCAAAAAATACTTATGGCATGCAAACTTTTGATCAGCATCTGCTTGAACTTTATGAAAATAAGATAATTAGTGCCGAAGTAGCGCTTGATAATGCTAGCAACAGGGGCGATTTGCAGCTTAAGATAAAAAGCTCAAATGTGGCAGGTTTTAGCTTTGAAAATGGTGTAAATTTTGGCAAACCTCAAAGCAAACAAGATCAACCAGAAGTGATCGCGCTTAAAGAAATTTAGTAAGCTTTATGTGAAATTTATAAAGCATTAGATAAAATCAGCACCTATTTTTTATGAAAGGAAAACGATGTTAGAAGGAATCGTTAGAGAGAGTATCGGTAAGAAGTCTGCGAAGGCTTTGAGAAGAGATGGTTATCTAATCGCCAACATTTATGGCAAGGGATTAGAGAATGTTGCAGCTGCTTTTAAAGTCAATGACTTTATCAAAGAGGCACGCAAAAAAGAGAGCCTTGCTTTTGATGTAAAAGTAGGCGGAAAAGTTTATAATGTCGTTATTGTTGATTACCAAAGAGATGTTGTTACAAGCGATCTTAAACACGTAGATCTAAAAGTAGCACTTCCAGGCGTTTTATCAAAATATATGATCCCAGTTAAGCCAGTTGGAACACCTATTGGTCTTAAAAATAAGGGCGTTTTGATCCAGTCAAAAAGACGTCTTTGCGTAAAATGCACGGCTGAAAATTTACCAAATTCATTTGACGTTGATGTAAGCAAACTTGACATTGATGATACGATTTTGGTTCGTGATATCACAGCTCCTAAAGGCGTTACTATCATTGACGCTGACCGTGTTGCGGTACTTGGAGTTATTAAAGCTAAATAAAAAGGGCTTTTGTGACACTAATAGCGGGGCTGGGAAATCCTGGCCCCAAATACGAAAACACTAGACACAACATAGGCTTTATGCTTATAGACCTCCTAAAAGACTCAAATTTCAAAGATGTTAGCTCAGCCAAATTTCAAGGCGAAGTTTTTAAATTTAACGACATTATCTTGCTAAAACCAACGACCTTTATGAACCTATCAGGTCAAAGCGTAAAAGCAGTAAAAGACTTTTATAAGCCAGATAGGATCATCGTCATCCACGACGATCTTGACCTTAGTTTTGGCGCGGTTAAATTTAAAAAAGGCGGCAGTAGCGGCGGACATAACGGCATAAAATCGATCGATAATCTAATAGGCAACGACTATGAAAGAGTGCGTGTTGGTATCGGACATGAGGGCGATGCTAAAAATTTCGTCCTTGGTGAGTTTAGTGACGAGGAGAAAAAGGCTTTAGATGAAATTTTAGCCTATACAAAAAATGCTGTTTGTGAGCTGCTAAAGAGCGACATCAACGAAATTTCACAAAAATTTACGATAAAAAAAGGTCTTATCAAATGAAACTATACGCCAGATACATTGGCTGGGTCTATATAAAATCTTTTCTTATCGTATTTTTAGCGCTTGAGCTATTTTATGTTGGTATTGATCTGCTTACAAATTTAAAAGATCTGCCGCCATCTGCCAACCTTCAGCTACTCTACGTTGGCCTTACTGCACTAAGTGCCATTAGCTATGTTTTGCCACTTTCACTCATTTTCGCGCTAATAATTTTGCATGTAAATATGGTCAGATCAAACGAGCTAATCAGCTTTTATGCTCTTGGCATCAGTAAAAACAAGCTCATTTTGCCACCATTTCTCATCGCACTTTTTGTGACGATTTTTTACGTTGGGCTAAATTTTACGCCATTTGCTTATGCGCATGACTATCAAAAAAGTATCGCCAAAAACACCGCTTTTTCAAAAAGTACAAACGACTCATTTTTGAAATTTGAAGGCAAATTTATCTATATAAAAGAGCTAAACTCAGCCAAGCAAAGGGCAAATGACGTGAGAATTTTTGACATTAATGGCACTGACTTGCTCTCAACAACTTTTGCCGACCACGCTAAATTTAAAGACAATGAGTGGGTTTTAGAAGATGTAAATCAGACCTTTTTGCCTCAAAATTTAGAGCTTGGAGAAAATGGCTTTAGTAAGGTAAAAAGCGAAAATTTAGATGCGTTAAGAGGCTTTAAGCCAAAGAGCATCGAGAGTGCTGCAAGCGTTGAAAACTCGAAATTTAACATACCTGATGCGATAAATTTTATAAAGACATTTAAAAATGAAGGCATAGGGCTTGATAGTGCAAGGACTGCATTTTATAACCTTGTCATCACGCCATTTTTTGCGCCATTTTTATTGCTAATTTTCTACTATCATTTGCCAGTGACTGGCAGGTTTTTAAACCTCGCACTCTCAACATTTATCTTTGTCGTCATAACACTCGTAGTTTGGGGACTTCTCTTTATCTTAACCAAATTTGCTCAAACCTCAGTCATCTTGCCAGAGATCGGCATGGTTCTCCCTGTTATTTTGCTTTTTGCATACGCCATTTATCTCATAAAATCGCATCGTTAAGCCAAATTTTGGCAACTTTTTTGTAAAATCAAGCCATTTTAAAAAAGGCTATTTTATGGATTTTAAAGAGCTTGCAAGCAAATACAAAACCCCACTTTACGTCTATGATTTTAACTACATTAAAGAGCGCTATGAGGCGCTAAAAAACGCATTTTACGCTAGAAAATCTCTGGTTTGCTACGCTGTAAAGGCAAACTCAAATTTAAGCGTTTTAAAATTTCTGGCTGATCTTGGAGCTGGATTTGACTGCGTGAGCATCGGTGAGGTCAAAAGAGCGCTTTTGGCAGGGGCCAAGAGATATCAGATCATCTTTAGCGGCGTTGGTAAGAGCGATGAAGAGCTAAAAGAGGCTTTAGAAAATGAAATTTTGCTGATAAATGTCGAGAGTTTTGCCGAACTTTTAAGGCTTGAAGAGATAGCAAAAGGGCTAAATTTAAAAGCAAGGATTAGCATCAGGGTAAATCCAGGCGTCGATGCAAAAACTCACCCATATATCTCGACAGGCCTAAATGAAAACAAATTTGGCGTTGACGCAACGACTGCCAAAAAAATGTACATCCACGCCAAAGCTTCAGAGTTTCTTGAGCCAACTGGCATACACTTCCACATCGGCTCGCAGCTAACTTCTCTAAGCCCGATAATAGACGCTGCAAAGATCGTTAGCGAGCTTTTAAGAGAGCTAAGAGCGCTTGAGATCGATATCAAATTTTTTGATGTTGGTGGCGGACTTGGCATCATCTATAACGATGAAAAAGAGATAAATTTATACGACTACGCACAAGGAATTTTAGGCGCACTAAAGGGTCAAGATGTGACCGTCGTTTGCGAGCCAGGACGCTTTATCGTAGGCAATGCTGGCTACTTTGTCGCAAGCGTTTTATATGAGAAATTTAACGGTAAAAAGAGATTTGTCATCACTGATGGCGCGATGAATGATCTTATAAGACCAAGCCTTTATGGCGCGCATCACAAAATTTTTGTCGATGGCAAGGATGAAAATTTAGGCACTTGCGATGTGGTCGGTCCAGTTTGTGAAAGCGGCGACTTTTTAGCAAAAGATATCAAGCTACCAGAGTGCAAGAGTGGCGACGTCATCGTTGTTAAAGGGGCTGGAGCTTATGGATTTAGCATGAGCTCAAACTATA
>JAHADO010000021.1 GCA_018375265.1 Campylobacter concisus
CCTTTTTTGACTAAACTAATGGCGTTAAACTGACGTTTTGTTAAAATTTCTCCGCTTCTTATCTGCACTTTTGTGACAAGAGTTGAGGCGCTAAGTCCAAAGAGTGCATCACGCGGCCATTTGCTAAACTCGATCATCGTTGGTTGATAGTCAAGCAAGCTTAAAATGTGGTTTGTATTCATTGAATTTATGGCGATAAAAACTGGCATTTTGGCGTTAAAGCTAAATTTAAAATAAAGGCTCTTTAAGCTTAGATCAACGTCCTCAAATGAGGCTCTAAAGACGCCTTTTTGGCTATTTTGATCGTTTAAAAATATATTTTTAAAAACTAAGTCTTTGAAATTTGCAGGAAGTTTGTTTTGCGGACTGATACTAAGATCGCTCACGCTAATGCCAGGGTACTCGTTACTGATCTCTCTTAGAAATTGCATCTGAATTTCATCCATGATAGAGCAGTTTTTCACAAAAGCTACGCTGTCGCCGCTTTTGTCATTATATGTTTTAAAATTTGCTGTTAGAATTTCATAGAGTTTTTTACTATCTATCTTGGCAGCTCTTTTGCCCTCTAAGTTTAAAATTTCATTGTCTTCGCCTTCAAAGCCAAAAGTGCTAAGTGAAATTTGATCATTTACGACGCAATACATCGGATAGATGCTGACTTCATTTGCAAAAAGTTTTGTGGAAAATAAAAAAATGAGTATAAAAAAGATGGAGCGGGAAACGAGATTCGAACTCGCGACCCCAACCTTGGCAAGGTTGTGCTCTACCCCTGAGCTATTCCCGCAATCAAAATGAAGTCCGCATTTTATCAGATTGTTTTTCATTTGTCAAGGATTATGGAAGTTTTATAAGTGAAATTTCACTATTTTGTAAAATTTCACCTTGATCATGGCTAGTTATCAACACAAAATCGCTCTTTAATATATGATTTATCATGCCTGAGCCATATTTTCCGCCGTCAGTTGCTATAAATTTGCCATCAGTCACATTGCCAAAAACCGCATTTGCTCTGCCTGATTTTACCTTTAAATTTTCGTTATTTATAGCTTTTTGCGTCACAAAACACTCGCTTTTTAGAAGTGGCAAAACAAGCATCATCGTGCAAAGATAAGCAGCCATAGGGTTGCCAGGCAAGATAAAAACAAGCCTGCCATCTTTTTCATAAGCCTTGCAAGGTCTGCCAGGTCTTATGTCAAGGTGCGAGAAAATTTCGTTGTATCCAAGCTCACTTAGGGCTATCTTCATAAAGTCAGCCTCACCAGCGCTTGCTCCACCAGAGCAGATAACGATGTCGTAGTTTGCAGCGTTTAAAAACGCCTGTTTTACAGCATTTAGCTCATCTTTTATGATGCCAAGATATGAGCTTTTTTGACCGATTGAGCTTAAAAGTGCGGTGATGCCAAGTGCGTTTGCATTGTAAATTTCATCCTCACTAGCTCTTTGCCAAGGCTCGATGATTTCGTTGCCACTTGAGTAAATTCCAACACTAGGCTGCTTTTTCACATCTATAAAGCTTATGCCTTGAGCTGCTAGCATCATCACGCTTCTTGTGTTTAAAATTTCGCCACTTTTTAGTAAAATCTCACCAACTTTTGTCTCTTCGCCTTTAAAGCGGTAAGCCTCGCCTTTTTTAAGCTTAGCTGGCGCTTTTACAAACTCGCCCTCAACGACGCAATCTTCAAATCTCATAACCGTGTCAGCACCCCTTGGCATCTTTGCGCCAGTCATTATTTTCACGCACTCGTTTTTGCTGATAACTAGCTGCTCTTTATCGCCTGCAAAGGCACTTGCGATAATCTTATAAGGCTCATCTTTTTCATCAAATTTAACAGCAAAACCATCAAGCGCTGAGTTATCAAAGCAGGGCAGGTCTTTGACCGTTATCACGTCATTTGCCAAGGTTTTGCCAAGAGCCTCGCTGATGGGTAAAATTTCGCTCTCATTTTTTGGTTTAAATTTAGCTTTTAAAGCCTCAAGTGCGTCATTTACTAGCATTTTTACTCCTCAAGCCTAACTATTTTTGCCCCAAGGCTTTTAAATTTCTCCTCCAGCCTCTCGTAGCCTCTATCAAGGTGGTAAATTCTATGCACCAAGCTCTCGCCATTTGCGATGAGAGCAGCTAGTATCAGCGCTGAGCTTGCTCTAAGGTCAGTTGCCATGACATCAGCTGCATTTAAATTTGCAGGGGCATAAACGCTTGCGATGTGACCATTTAGGCGGATATCAGCGCCCATTCTAGCTAGCTCACTAACGTGCATAAAGCGGTTTTCAAAAAGCCTCTCATCTATCGTGCTAACGCCATTTGCTGCAAGACAAAGCGCCATAAACTGAGCCTGCATATCGGTTGGAAAGCCCGGATACTCAGTCGTTCTTATCTCAACTGGTTTTATCTCATTTGTAGGCATTATCGTGATCTTATCGCCATCTATTTCGATGCCAAAGCCCATCTCTTCAAATTTATTTAAAATGGCTGTCATGTGCGCAGCATTTGCTCTTGTGACTGAAATTTTGCTATTTGTGATAGCTCCAGCGCAAAGGTACGTGCCAGCCTCGATCCTATCAGGGATGACCTCGATATCGCAAATTTCAAGTAGTTTTTGACCGCTGCCAGTGATCTTTAGCTCGCTCGTGCCTATGCCTTCGATCTTTACGCCACTTCTTGCTAAAATTTCACAAATTTGCACCACTTCAGGCTCAAGTGCGACGTTAAAAAGCTCTGTCGTGCCATGCGCTAGCGCTGCTGCCATGATGATGTTTTCGCTGCCAGTTACGGTGATCTTGTCAAAAACTATCTTTGCGCCTTTTAGCCCATTTGGCGCGGTTGCGACAACGTAGCCTTGCTTTATCTCGATATTTGCACCCATTTTCTCAAGTGCGCTTAGGTGCAGATCTATTGGTCTTTGTCCGATCGCACAGCCTCCAGGAAGGCTCACTTCGCAGTGTCCAAAGCGCGCTAAAAGCGGACCAAGCGTCAAGATAGAAGCGCGCATCTTTCTAACGATGTCGTAGTTTGCCGTGGTTGAATTTACGCTGCTCGTGTCGATACTTAGTGAGTTTTCATCTTTAAATTCGCACTTTGCTCCAAGATTAACAAGCAACTGGCAAAGCGTCTTTATGTCAGCGACATTTGGGATATTTGTTAAATTTATCTTATTTTTAGCAAGTAGGGTTAGGGCGATGATAGGTAGGGCGGCATTTTTGGCTCCGCTGATCTTTACTTCGCCGCTTAATTTGGCATTGCCTTCTATTTTTAGATAGTGCATCATTATTTTTTGCCTTAAGAAAATATATTTTTTGCCGATTATATTGTTTTTAAACTTAGAGTAAAGAAAACAGGGCGCTATTTTCGCTTTATTTACATTTAAGAGTTAAAATTACGAAAATTAATTATTTTGGATAAAAATATGTTAAGTTTAATAAACAAAAGAATATTTTTTGCACTATGCGTTGCACTTTTTACAGGTTGTTCTTTCACCTCAAATGAGCCTAAAATCCCACAAAATGACTACAATCAAACTGCTTCTACAAACGAAGACTTTAGCAGGCAAGCTTCTGGTGAGCTTTTAGACGAAGATGACAGCAGAGCTGATAAAGAATTTGGTTCATTTTTTAAAAAATACTTAAACACTAGAGCAGGGGGCGACTGCTCAGGCTTTGTCTCTATCGTAAATGCAAAATATAAAAATATGTATTTTGATGAAAAAACTATCAATAACTATTACAGCAAGGGCGGCAGAAAGTCAAAAGCCATCTACAACTTCTATGAAAGCCAAAATTTGATCACTCATAAAAATCCAAAAAAAGGCGATCTTATATTCTTTTCAAACACTCTTGGCAAAGGCATACAAAAAAATAAAGATAAGAAAAACGTCACTCACGTCGGCATCGTAACGGCCATACTTCCAGATGAGACGGTGAAATTTATCCACAACTCTGGCGGCAGGATCATCCACAGCTATATGAATTTAAAACAAAAAAACACGCATCTAAAGGGTGATAAAGAGATAAACAGCTACGTTGTAAGATGTTCAAACGCTAGCTGCCTTGCGGCAAATAGATTTGCTGGATATGGCAAAGCTAAGTAGCCCAGCTACATTTGCACTTATCCTTTTAAATTTAGCTGCATTTTTTGGCGTTACCTTTTTGCACTCGCGTGAGCTATGGTTTGCGCTTGGCTTAAACATCTATTTTTTAGAAAAACTCTATTTATTTCAGCCCCTCACATCTATCTTTATACACGCAGGCGCAGGTCACTTGCTCATGAATATGATCTTTTTATATCAAGTTGGCACGATGAGTGAGCTATATCTTGGCACGAAGAAATTTATCATTTTTTATATTGTTGGCGGCGTTTTGACGCAAATTTTAAGCTTTATTTATATATATTTTGCATTTGAAAATGAGAAATTTATAAATTTAGTCGGTGCAAGCGGCGCTTTGTGTATGCTCTTTGGCATGCTGGCGACCTCGTTACTTTACTCAGACAAAAAGGCGTGGTTTGGCTACTTTGCCATCGTTGTTGCCATGAGCTTTTTACCGCTACTTATGGGCATAAATGTCGCATGGTACGCACACTTTATAGGCTGGACTGTCGGCTGTTTGTACGCTAAATTTTACTTAAAGAGAGCAGATGAGATTTTTTGATGAGATCTGGGACATTTTAAACGAAGGCGACGTGGAGCTTAAATTTTTAAAATTTGAGCTATTTTACGAGAAATTTAGATCAAATTTAGATATTTGTTTTGATGAAATTTCTGCGCCAAATGAGCTAACCACCCCATGCTACGCTAAATTTTGTGACGTCGTTAGCATGAAAGAGCTAAACAAAAAGGTAAAGCCAAAAGATAAAAACCTAAACTTCATCCACTCAGTCGCTCACATCGAATTTAGCGCTATCGACATCGCGCTTGATGCTTGTTATAGATTTAGAGGGCTGCCAAGGGAGTTTTACGAGGATTGGCTAGAGGTGGCTGAGGATGAGATCAGGCATTTTTGTATGATAGAAAATTTACTCACAAAGCAGGGCGGCAGATACGGCGAGCTAAGCGTGCATGACGGCCTTTTTATCGCACTTCAAAAGACTTCAGATAGGCTCACTAGCCGCATGGCGCTACTGCCAAGATATATGGAAGCAAACGGGCTTGATGCAAACGCTCACATCATCAAAAGGCTAGAAAGCGAGGGCGGGCAAGAGGAGCTCATAGAGTGTCTAAAAGTCATCTTAAAAGAGGAAGTTTCTCACGTTTATAAGGGCGATAAATGGTTTAAATTTGCCTGCAAAAAAGAGAGCGTTGATGAGAAAAGCTACTTTGATATCATTTTAAATTTATATCCAAATTCATTTAAAAGCATTAGAGAGATCAACGAAAAGGACCGCTTAAAGGCGGGTTTTAGTGAGGAAGAGCTTAGTTGGATAAAGAATTTCTCAAAGGAGAGATCATGAGCAAAATTTACTTCATAAGGCACGCAAAAGCAGTTGATGAGAACAAAGACGGCGCAAAAGATGCTTCAAGGGAGCTTAGCCCAAAAGGAAAAGAAGACGCTAAATTTATGGCTAGCAGGCTAAAAATGTATGATGTGATGCCAGGAGCTATCTTTTCAAGCAGTGCTAAAAGATGCGAGCAAACAGCAAAAATCATCGCTAAAACTTTAAAATTTAAAGAAAAATTCATAGAGTTAAAAGACGAGCTTTATGACATAAGCTTTGAGGATCTTTTAGAGTTTGTAAGAAATTTGGATAAAAATTTAGATGAAATTTTCATCATCACGCACAATCCAAGTGTGACTGAAATTTGTGAGTATCTGAGCGACTCATCGATTGACAATATCCCAACTTCAGGCATTTTTTGCATTGAGTTTGAGTCTGAATTTAAAGAGCTAAAAGATGGCAGTGCAAAAGCTCTGTTTTTTGACCACCCAAAGAAACATCAGAGATAAGTTTTATTAAAAATCCGCAAATTTATTCATTGCATTTTGACAGATACAAAGAACATCTGTTTATTTGATTTTTCAAATGCAAATTTTGCTTTTGAACCAAAAATCTTTTTCTACTCAAATTTTAAAATTTATCACTCCAGTTTTGAAAATTTAATCATTTTAAGTTCAAATCACCAAGCGTAAAAACAAATTTAAAATCAACCATAATTGCAATGCCAAAATATGACAAAAGGTAAAATGCAAGGTATTTTATATATTTTGTATTGAAAACTGTAATTTTCAAATTGATATTTTAAAATCTTTATTCTGCTCTTTTGAAAATTTCAAATGGCTAGATTTGGCTGGGTTTTGCATTTTATCTTTTGTGTGATCTAAATTTATCCATTAAATTTGGTGTAAAAATATTTGTAAGAAAATGAGTTAAATTTTACACTTTTCAAAAATTGTGAAATTTACATTTATCTTATACGTAACTTAAATTTGATCTACCCTATTTTTAAAAATGTGAGATAGAATAAATTGTGTGATATCTGTTTTTGTGTGCCAAATAGTGATCTTGTTAGTTAAATTTTGAAGCAAAGAGTTAAATTTGATATTGGCGCAACTATAAAACCAAAATTTGCGTTAAATTTTAGATTTGAGCGATCTTGCGTGTTAAATTTAAGAGCTTGCAGTTAAATTTACTATGAAAACACGCATGAAAACTATTTTTCAAGCTAAAGTGCATTAATTAAATTTTATCGTCAAAAAGCGTGCAGATATCTAGTGTGTAGTTTTTTGGCATAAAGATCGGTGAGTCTAAAATTTCAAGCTTGCCGTCATCAAATGAGAGAAATTCCACTACTCTTTTGCGTTTGTTGTCAGTTTTTATGCTCATATCGGCTAGGCGAAGTATCTTTACGATCTGCATTTTATCTGCTGTCCATTCAGAAAAAGCTAGAAATTTAGAGTCCTTTGAAAACAAAAAGCAAGCAGTCGCTCTCTCGCTAAGTAAAATTTGATGGATGCTGCCATCTCTAACTAAATTTTGATTCACTGATGATATTTTTGCGTGGTTTGAAAGCTCGTTTTTTAAATTTAGATAGTGCTCGCTATTTATAAAAAGTCGTAGCTCGCCAATGGTTGGAGCGCCCATAGCGACCTCGCAGCCTTCAAATTTAGCGCTAAATTTGCCATTTTTGCTGCACGAGTTTGCCTCGTAGTCCCAAGCTGAACTCATAAATTTACCTATTAAATTTGCCAGCCATCGCTTTGTAGATATTTAGCTCGTCTTGTAAAAGCGTGTATTTTACTTTTAGTAACCCTATTTTGGCTTCTAGCTCGCTGTTTTTCGCCTCTAAAAACTGCTTTAGCTCGACCTTACCGTAGGAGTATTTTAGCTCATAAATTTTTGAAATTTCCTCGTAGTTTTTTATCTGCTCTGGGTAGTTAGCAAGTAGCGTTTCATCATTTAAGTAGCCTTTGTAAAATGCGTCTATCTCGTTTAATGCGCTATTTAGAGTGCTTATATAGTTTAGCTTTGCGAGCTCAAAATTTGCCTCGCTAACCTTTAAATTTGACTTTAGCTTGTGGTAGTTTAAAAATGGCAAATTCAAAGCGATGTTGCCATTTAGAAATTTAAGGCTAAAGGCTTCCTCTTTTTTGTCGGTGCTGCTTTTGAGGCTAGTTCCTAGCGTGATGCTTGGATAAAACTCTTTTTGGCTCGCTTTGTAGTTTAAGATGCCCTCTTCTATGCGGAAAATGGCCGCTCTTAGATCAGGTCGGTTTGCTATGGCGCTTGTTGGCACATCTAGATCAACACCCACTATTTTAACGGGACTTAGCGTGAGACCTTCAAATTTAAGCTCAAATTCTGGCCTAACGTTTAGCAAAATCCTAAGCGTTTTTTTAGCAGTTACTAGCTCTTTTTTGGCACTTTCTATCTTATTTTGAGCGTTTAAAAGCTGTGAGTTTATCTGTTTTAGGCTTAGCACCTCCTCTTTGCCAAGCTCAAATTTAAGCCCAACTATCTTATTTAGCTCATTATAAATTTCTAAAATTTGCTCATAAGTTTTTATGCTCTCGTTTAGATATAAAATTTGAAAATAAGCGTCTGCAACGGAGTTTATCACGCTTAGCTTGGCGGCTTCTAAGTCAAATTTGCTAGCATCTGCTTCAAACATCGCTGCGTCTTTGCTATTTGCCAGCTTTTGCCAAAGATCAAGCTCATAGCTAAGCCCTATGCTTGAGCCAAAACTTCTAGTGACCGCGCCGCCCTCTTTTATATTTTTACTACTTGATGCCTCGAAGCCAGCATTAAAGCTAGGGATTAAATTTGCCTGCAAAACGCCAGCTTGAGCAAGCGCTTTATTTACATTTATCGCAGCTTTTGCAAGGTCGGTGTTGTTTTTAAGCGCAAGTTCTACAAGCTCATCAAGGTAGCTTTGGCGATACTGCTTCCACCAAGAAGTGTCTAAATTTAGCTCACGGCTGGCGTTATCTTCAAGTAAAATTTGCTTGTAGTTTTCGTCTATATTTTTAACAGCGCAACCGCTTAAAACGAGCACTAAAGCTAGGCTTAGAAATTTCATATTACTCCCTTGAAAGCGCATCTATTGGATTTAGTTTTGAGGCATTTTTAGCAGGCATGTAGCCAAAGATGATGCCAATCGCCATCGACGTGACAAGTGCAAGCACGATCGAGCCGTTTGAAAAGATCATGCTAAAGCCGTTTAAAAAGTTGTTAAAGACGTAGCCGATAGCGTAGGATAGGATGATGCCGATGGCTCCGCCTATTAGGCAAAGTAGCACCGCCTCTATCAAAAACTGCTGCAAGATGTTGCTCTGTCTGGCTCCGATCGCCATTTTTATGCCTATCTCTTTGGTGCGCTCGGTGACTGAAACTAGCATGATGTTCATGACGCCTATACCCCCAACTACGAGCGAAACGACGGCTATGCTTGAGATGAGAAGACGCATGGTTGAGATGGTCTCTTCGATAGTTTGCTTTATGCTGTCTGAGTTTCTTGTAAAAAAGTCCTTTTTGCCGTGCTTGATCTCTAAAAGCTCAGTTAGTGTTTTTTCGGCGATTTGCGCATTGACGCCCTCATTTACTTTGGCGGTGACCGAGCTTATAAATTTATCTCCAGTGACCTTGTTTAGCACGGTCGTGTATGGAGCGTAAATTTTAAGCGTGCTTGAATCGCCCATCTTAAAATCATCCTTTTGCAAAACGCCGATAATGCGAAGTGGCTTTTTGTTAAAAAGTATGATCTTGCCGATAGGATCATCATTTTTAAAGATGCTATTTTTGGTGTTTTGATCGATTAGAGCGACTGAATCAGAGTTTAAAACCTCGTCATCATCGTAAATTCTGCCCTCTTCTAGCTTTAGCCCATTTACATCAAAGCTCCCTACTCCACCGCCTTTTAAGCTCGCACTTAGCGAGATATTTTCATATGTTAGCACGCCTGAAGTGCTTGTATTTGGCGTGACTGAGTCTAAAAAGGACTGCTTAGCAAGCATGTTTGCATCGCTTATGGAGAGCGTTTTTACCTTGCCTGAGAGCATATCGCCAAAGCCTTTACCTGGCATGATGTCGATCGTGTTTGTGCCGATCTTTCTGATACCAGCTAAAATTTGCTCCTGCGAGCCTTTGCCAAGAGCTACGACGCTAATGACCGCGGTGATACCTATAATAATGCCAAGCATGGTAAGAAGCGACCTTAGTTTGTGCGCTAGCATCGCATTTACCGACATTTTAAAGCTCTCTATGAGCTGGTCTTTATAGTAGGTAAATTTACTTTTTTCTGGCTGGCTCTGCTTTGCAGCCTCGTAAATTTCGCTATTTTTGACATTGTCACTTACGATGTTGCCATCTTTTATTTCTATCACCCTACTCGCATACTCAGCGATTTTTGGGTCGTGCGTGACGATGATGATGGTGTGGCCTTTTTTATAAAGATCAACTAAAATTTCCATCACCCTAAGCCCACTTTTGCTATCAAGCGCGCCAGTTGGCTCGTCTGCTAAAATGATCTCGCCGCCATTCATCAGTGCCCTTGCTATGGAGACCCTTTGCTGTTGTCCGCCTGAGAGTTTGTTTGGTAAATTTTTCGCTTTTTCGCTAAGACCAAGCGAGCCAAGAATCTCATTAGCTCTTTTCTCTCGCTCGCTCTTGTTTGCCCCTGCGTAGATGCTAGGCAGAGCTACGTTTTCAAGGGCGTTCATCGTGCTAAGCAGGTTATATCTTTGAAAGATAAAGCCAAATTTATCCCTTCTAAGCTTAGCAAGTGCGTCGCTATCAAATTTTGATATATCTTTGCCATCAAGCAAATACTCGCCACCACTTGGGCTGTCTAAGCAGCCAAGGATGTTCATCAGGGTTGATTTGCCAGAGCCAGACTGACCGATGATGGCTATAAATTCGCCCTTTTTTATCTCTAAATTTATGCCATGCAGGATCTCTATCTCGTTTTCTCCTAGCTTAAAGCTTTTAGTGATGTTTTTTAGGCTTATCACTTAAAACTTCTTATGTTCTTTTGCGATCATCTTAGCGATCTCGCTTGATGAGCCTTGAGATGTGATGATCTCATCGCCATCGTTTATGCCGCTGATGATCTGCGTGTCGAGGTTATCTTTTATGCCAGTTTTGACCGCTGTTTTTACGGGCTTGCCATCTTTTAGCACATAGACAAAAGTGCCGTTTTCATCTTTTTTGATGCCGATGCTTGGCACGATGATGGCGTCCTCAACATTTGCTATTAAAAGCTCGTTTTGCGTGGTCATGCCTATCCTTAAAATTCCATCTTTATTATCAACGATGCTTTGCGCGTAGTAATAAACCGCCGAGCTGCTACTAGAGCTACTTGAGTATGAAGACTTATTGCTACTACTTGAGCCGTAGCTACCATCACTTAGTGTGGTGAGCCCCGGGTCGATCGAGCTAACAGTCGTTTGAAATTTCTTAGTTGGCTCAGAGAGGATCGAGTATTCAACTGGTGTGCCGACTTTTATCTTGGTGATGTCGCCCTCTGCTATTTGCATCTTCATCTTCACATGGCTAAGATCGGCGATATTTACGATAGTTGGCGTAGTTTGGTTGGCATTTACGGTCTGTCCCTCTTCAACCTGCACGCTTACAACGGTGCCGTCCCTTGGAGCGGTGATCTTTGTGTAGCCTAAATTTATCTTAGCGGTGCTTAGCTCGATATTTGTCTGCTTGATCTGCGCTTCAAGCTCCTTTATCTTGGCGCTGTTTGCGCTAAAAGTATTTTTTGCGCTTTCAAATTCTTGCTTTGAGGTGGCGTTTTTAGAAAAAAGCGCATTTTCTCTATCAAACTGCGTTTTAGCGATATTTAGAGCCACTTTTGCGCTTTCTAGCTGGGCTTTGTAGATGGCAAGCTGTGCCTCTTTATTATCTATGCTATTTTGCTGGGTTGAGCTATCGATACTTGCGATCATATCGCCTTTTTTTACCTGATCTCC
>JAHADO010000470.1 GCA_018375265.1 Campylobacter concisus
GGATCTTTTTGAAAATGCAAAAAAAGAAGCTCCAGCGATTGTTTTTATAGATGAGATCGATGCGATCGGTAAGAGCAGAAATTCTGGTCCGATGGGTGGCAATGACGAGAGAGAGCAAACGCTAAATCAGCTTCTTTCTGAGATGGACGGCTTTGATGCGGACAAGTCGCCAGTCATAGTTATAGCTGCTACAAATAGACCTGAAGTTTTGGATGCTGCACTTTTAAGACCGGGTAGATTTGACAGGCAAGTGCTTGTTGATAAGCCTGATTTTAAAGGACGTTGCGACATCTTAAAAGTCCATATGAAAGATGTTAAAATCGGCAAAGATGTAAATATCGAGGATATCGCAAGGCTTACTACTGGTTTAGCAGGTGCTGATCTTGAAAATATCATAAATGAGGCGGCACTTCTTGCAGGACGTAAGTCAAAGACTTTTGTCGAGCAGGCTGATCTAGTGGAGGCTGTCGAGAGATCGATAGCTGGTCTTGAGAAAAAATCACGCCGCGTAAATCCAAAAGAGAAAAAGATAGTCACTTACCATGAAAGCGGTCATGCCTTGATAGCTGAGCTAACAAAAGGTGC
Organism: Campylobacter concisus; assembly: GCA_018375265.1. Lineage (GTDB taxonomy): Bacteria > Campylobacterota > Campylobacteria > Campylobacterales > Campylobacteraceae > Campylobacter_A > Campylobacter_A concisus_AB. Next base: position 586 of record JAHADO010000470.1, read on the forward strand.
AAAAAGAGTGACAAAGGTCTCAGTCGTACCACGTGGTCTTGCAGCGCTTGGCTATACGCTAAATACACCTGAAGAGAATAAATTTATGATGCAAAAGCATGAGTTGCTTGCAGAAGTGGATGTTCTTTTGGCTGGTAGGGCTGCTGAAGAGGTATTTATAAAAGAGATATCAACTGGAGCTAGTAACGATCTAGAGCGTGCAACTGATATCATAAAAGCTATGGTTAGCATGTATGGTATGAGTGATGTTGCTGGTCTTATGGTACTTGAAAAGCAACGCGCGACATTTTTAAATGGCGGACAAAGCATAAAAGACTATAGCGACAAGATGGCTGAAAAGGTTGATGAGTTTGTAAAAGCACTTCTTCATGAGAGATATACAGCTGTGCTTGGTCTTCTTGAAATTTATAAAGGCGCCATTGAAAACATGGTTTCGGCACTTTATGAAGAAGAGACTATCGAGGGAAAAAGAGTTAGAGAGATCATCAAAAACTACG
>JAHADO010000471.1 GCA_018375265.1 Campylobacter concisus
TTTGCAGAGCAAGCTATTAAAAATATGCTTGTTAGTAGTAGAAGTATAATGCCTATAAATTTCATCCTATATCCTTTTAGAAAATTTATTTTGCTTATTTTATTGTCGATATATTTACGTTACGATTAATTACCTCGCTTTTAAATTTTAATCCTTAAGAAAAAGAATTAATATTAAGAGTAAAATAGGCTCTTTTAGGCGAAATTTCGCAAATGGCGTATCTGACAAATATTGATAAAGAATTTCAATATTTTTTACTATCAAAATGAGCCAAATATTGAAAAAACTAAAGCATTTTTTTAAACTTGCTTTTAACTTTTTTGTTATAATATCCCATCAAAAATAAAAGGGATATTTTTTATCCGAATTAAGGTTTTAAATTTGAGAGTATATTTAGACAATAACGCCACAACGATGGTTGATCCGGAAGCTTTTGAACTTATGAAGCCGTTTTTTTGCGAAAAATACGGCAATCCAAACTCACTTCACAAATTTGGCTCAGAAACCCACCCAGCGCTAAGAACAGCACTTGATCAGCTCTACGCCGGACTAAATGCAAAAGATAGCGATGATATCGTCGTTACCTCATGCGCAACCGAGAGCAACAACTGGGTTGTAAAAGGCATCTACTTTGACAAAATCGCAACTGGCGAGAAAAAACGCATCGTCACAACCGCGGTCGAGCATCCAGCCATTTTGGCAACTTGTAAATTCCTAGAAAAATATGGCGTGGATCTTACGGTCTTAGACGTAAATAGCGATGGCATCGTCACTCCAGATCAGCTAAGAGCCGTCATGGACGAAAACGTCGCGCTTGTCGCCATAATGAGCGCAAACAACGAAACTGGCATGATCTTTCCTATAAAAGAGCTTGCCAAAGTTGCCCACGAATACGGCGCTTTATTTCACACTGACGCCGTGCAAGCAGTCGGCAAGATAAAGATAGACGTTCAAGACCTAGATGTTGATTTTCTAAGCTTTTCAGCGCATAAATTTCACGGACCAAAGGGCGTTGGCGCGCTATATATAAAGGATAGCATGCCGCTAAGTAGCTTGCTTCACGGCGGCGAGCACA
>JAHADO010000022.1 GCA_018375265.1 Campylobacter concisus
ACTTTGACATGGATAGTAAAAATGGAGCGATCCAAAACACAAAAGAGCTAGGTCTTAAAGATACGCTCACTCTAAATTTGCAAAATGATAATGCAATAACTGGAGCCGACTACGATGAGAGCAAAAAGCACTTTGCCATTGTCTCAAACGACAATGAATTTTACATCGCAGATGAAAATTTAAAGCCACTAAGTTATGCCAAGCACGACCGTCATTTTATAATGGAGATGGAGGCAACAGTTGGAGCTACTTGGTATAAAAAAGAGCTTGGCATGATAAGTTATAACAAAACTTTTGTCTTTTATGAGCCAGCTAGCAATCTTAGCAAAGATGAACAAAATAGCCAGTGGAGGCACCTATTGGCTGGATATGACGCATGGAAGCTAAACGACCTTGGTAACAAGGGCAGATTTTCTACCATTAGATCAAAACAGCAATACATCTTAGGCTGGGACTATCTAGAAAGTGAGAATAAATTTTTCACAGCTAGCGTACCAAATGACGTTAGAGACTACTGGAGTGTGGCTATATTTGATGGTGATGACAAGATGATCTTAGAAGAATTTATGCCAAAAGCTGGAGCAAATTTGCAGCTAAAAGAGGGTAGAAATTTAAACAACTACTACATTACTGGTGTTGATGTGGAGCCTGATGCGCTCTATCTTTTAAGCAAAAATTTCTCAACTATTTTAAAGTTAAATTTAACCACCAAAGAAATAGACGAGGCATTTAGTTTTAGTGGGGTAGATAACCCAAGAGCATTAGCAATCAAAGATAATAAATTTTACATCTTCTCACGAGAAGGAAAAGAGAATAAAGTTTTTATCTTTGAAATGAAATAGCTATCAAATTTAAGGAGAAAACATGCAAAGACGTTCTTTCCTAAAAGGCACCGGAGCAGCTTTAGCAGCAGCTGGAACAGCTCCTAGCCTATTTGGTATGGAGCAATTTGAGGTGGATTTTAACCCAAAATCCTATAAGAACGAAGAAAATGTAGAGTACCACTACCTAACCTGTCCTAGAAACTGCCGCGATGCCTGTTCGATGATCGCTGAGATAAAAGACGGCAAAATGGTAAGCATAAAAGGCGATCCAAAGCACCCACTAACACAAGGCACAGTCTGCGTCAAGGGTCACACCTATACCATGCACCTATATAACGCCGACCGCATCATGCACCCTATGAAAAGAGTCGGTAAAAAAGGCGAGGGAAAATGGGAGAAGATAAGCTGGGATCAAGCCTTAAAAGAGATAGCTGCAAAGCTAACTGAGATAAAAGAGAAATTTGGCGGCGAGGCTTTGACCGAGTTTGTCTACTCTGGCAACGAAGGACATATCTCAAAAACTATTGCACCAGGAAATTTCTTTGAAAAATATGGAGCCACAAGACTTGTTAGAAACCCTTGTGACTGGCCAAGATACGCGGGCACTCCTAGCGTTATAGGTACTGACTTCTCAAAAGACGCACTTGAGATCGATGAGAGTGATATGTACATTAGCTGGGGATCAAACGAAGCTTACACAGCCGTACACTGGATAAGATTTGCTCACCGTGTTAAAAAAAGAGGCGGAAAGATCATCGTTATAAATACGATAAGAATTCCTCTAGCAAACCAAGCTGATATGTTTATCCAGCTAAAACCATCTAGCGACCCTGCATTTTGTCTAGCGGTCTGTAAATTTTTAATAGAAGAAGATCTATATGATCATGAATTTGTAGAAAAATATACCACTGGCTTTGAAGACCTAGTACACGAGTGCTCACTCTATACCTATGGCGAACTATCTGAGATGTGCGGAGCAAGCGTGGATCAGATAAAAGTCTTTGCTAGAGAGTACGCTCACGCAAAAGCACCAGCTATCATGCACGGCGACGGCGGACAAAGACACTTTAACGGAGCAAGACTTGTTCGTGCGGTTACATTTTTACCAGTTTTAACTGGCTCCTTGACAAAGCTTGGTGGCGGACTATTTTGGGCGTATGTGCATGTAAAAGGCTGCTTTAATTTCGACAACTGTATGCCAGACCTATCTCCAAAAGATAAAGATGGCAAAAAGATAGAAAGACAGCAAGTAAGCTATATAGAATTTGGTAAAGGCATACAAAAAGAAAATCCAACATATCTTGACAAGCCTATAAACACGGTCATTCGCGCCTGTATCAACTACAACTCAAATTTAATGGTAACAGCGCCAAATACAAATTTGATCAAAAAACGCATAATGGACGATGACTTCTTCCTAGTTGTCCTTGATCCATATGATATCGATACTTGCGACTATGCTGACTATGTGCTACCTGGTGTTACATTTATGGAGAGTGAGGATATCCAAAACGACCAAATTTCTGGATACGTCTGCTACAACGCTCAAAGTGTAAAACCTCTTGGCGAAGCTAAGACAAATTTAGAGTTCTTCAACGCTCTTGCAAAAGCGATGGGCTATACAGAAGAGTGCTTTAACTGGGATAGTGAAACAGTTTGCAGACGCTTTTTGGATACAGAATTTGCCAAAAAACAAAACATCACCTATGAAAAACTAAAATCAGTCGGCTGGATCAAACCATTTAGAACGCCTGAAACGATGAAAGATCAGTTCCCGTACTACCCTTATGCACCAAAAGACAAACTAGTATTTGGTACAAAGAGTGGAAAATGCGAGCTTTACTCACAAACCTTTAAAGATGCAGGATATCATCCAGTAATAGACCTTGAAACTGACTGGGACTACTATGAAAAGAGCAATAAATTTGGTAAAGACTATCTCAAAAAATATCCGCTTTATTTCATGACGCCAGGTACTCAGCTCCAAGATAACTCAAACTGGGGCAATATGCCTTATATCCTAAAAAGGGTTATCATTAAAGGCAATGCTGAGCTATTTATGACACGTGAAGATATGGAGGCTCGCGGTATCAAAAACGGAGACACAGTTGAGGCAACGAACGAAAAAGGAACAGCCGTCTTTACAGCAGTCGAGACAAACCAAATGAACCCAGGCATAGTCTATGCGTGGAACAACATCTGGGTAAAAGTGACTAAATCAAGAACTGGGGCAAATATACTTTGCTCTGATGGCGTTAGCGATCTAGGAAATGGCTCAACCTATACAGCTAGCTTTTGTGAAGTAAAAAAAGCAGCTAAACAAGAGATGTAAAGGGGTCTAAGATGAAAAGAAAACAAGGATTTTTATTTGATTATAACTTTTGTATAGGCTGCAAGGCTTGTGAAATTTCATGCCAAGTCTATCACAATCAAGATCCAGATATAAACTGGAGACATGTTAATGGTCTTATGATACATGAAGATGGCATAGAAAAAGAGATATTTATAACTCACTCTTGCCACCACTGCGATGAGCCAGCCTGTATGGATGTCTGCCCGGTTGGAGCTTATATCAAGCTAGAAAATGGAGTCGTACAGCCACTTCATGATAAGTGCATAGGCTGTGGATACTGCTTGATGGCTTGCCCTTATGGCTCTATCACAAAAGGCAAAGACGGCAAGGCTCAAAAGTGCAATCTCTGCGCTGAAAAACTTGAGCGTGGCGAAGAGCCAGCTTGTGTAGCAGGCTGTCCGTGTGGAGTACTAAAACTAGTTGATAGCAACGTCAGCGACAGCGCTGGCATGCAAAAAGAGATGCCGGGCTTTAAACACTTCTTTACCAAGCCAAACATCCGCTTTTATCCAAGAATGAAGCGAAATGAATTCATACATTAAAGAGTAAAAGATGGATAAGGTCAAAGAAAAGCTTAGCGTTAGCCTTAGTGTTGAAGACTTTTTAAGGCGATTTTTCTTAGTGGAGCTTAGAGAGCAAAATTTAGATGAGCTCATAAGCCTAAGCCTTAATTTTAGTGATAAATTTAAAAATCACGACTTCATACTTTGGCTAAATAAGTGCAAAGATGATCTAAATTTGCTAGATGAGCTAAGATATGAATTTAATAGGCTATTTGTAGGGCCAAGACACCCAAAAGCTGAGCCATACGAGTCGGTTTATTTTGATTATAAAACGATGTTTGGTGAAAAGACCATGCAGGTGCGAAGCTTTTATGAGAGCTCTGGACTAAAGCTTAGCAAAGAGCAGTTTGATAAATTTCCAGATGATTTCATCGGATACGAGCTGCAATACCTTTACTTTCTAAGTTTCAATGCCTTGCAAGCAGACGAAAAAGAGAAAATGGATGAAATTTTACATAAAAAATATGACTTCATCCGCACTCATCCGTTTGAGTGGTTTTATAAATTTAGCTCTCGCTGCAAGGAGGCTACAAATTTAGAAGCCTATGTGAGCTTTGCTGATTTTTTAAATTTATATCTTGAAAACGAGATAGAGCAGTCAAGAGCTCTTCTAACTTTTAAGAGTTAAAGGATAGATAATGGAACAAACAACTTGGGGATGGCTCATAGTCATATATCTGTTTTTGGGTGGTTTAGGTGCTGGGGCATTTTTGTGCTCGGCTTTAGCCTATAAAGGCTTTTTGGGCAAGCTCGATGAGAAATTTTACAAATTTGGATTTTTGCTAGCGCCAATAGCGGTCATAATTGGAACTTTACTTTTGCTATTTGACCTAGCACCAAGTGCGGCGATCAATCCAGCTAAGATCATAGGTCTTTACACAAGACCAGTTTCTATAATGAGTATCGGCACATATCTTCTAACATTTTTCATAATAGTTAGCGTACTCGTGCTTTTACAAGTCAAAAAAGGTGGCAAAATTTGCGATATGATGCTTAGTTTTGGCTCGCTACTAGCCATTGGAGTGATGGGTTATACTGGACTACTTTTATATGTTGTTAAAGCGATCCCACTTTGGGCAAGTATATGGCTACCGATACTATTTACTATTTCAGCCATATCAACAGGTCTTAGCGCAAACGCTATATCTGTGCTAAGTGGTGGTGGCGTTTTAAGCCATGAGTCGCATAAATTTCACACTATTTTAGTGGTACTTGAAATTTTTGCCCTCTTGATGCTATTTGCAAGCGTTAGAAACGAAGCTGCTGGCATGGCTAGCATAACCAAAATAGTATCAGGCTCTCTAGCACCGATGTTTTGGATAGGCTTTATAGTGCTTGGTCTTGCACTACCATTAATTGGCGGCAGCAAATTTATGCTACAAAGATGTGGCGTAACAAAAGACGGAGCAGTATGCGGATGTAGCGAAGGCATCAAAAGCTGCGTATATAATGAATATGGTGTTTTAATCGGCGGTTTTTGCCTAAGAGCATTTATCGTTCTTGGAGCAATTTATATATTTTAGCTTCCCCCTTTTCCCAATACTTGGGTCGGATGAAAGTCCGACCTTTTAAAATATCTTAAAAATATTTTTAAAAGATTTGATAAAATACGTAAATACTTTATTTAGGAATAAACATGGATTTTGAGGACCAAATATTAAGAACTTGTGAAATTATAGATAAAAATCTTGCAAATAATAACTTGTGTGATGAACGAGGATTCGTTAGTCAAGTTATCTTATCTCAGCTTAGAAATTTAGTAGAGTATATTTTTCAAAAAATTCACTCCGGCGAAGAAAAAATAGATACTAATGAGTATCAGCAGACAATTAATGAAAATGCTATTAAATACATCAAATCAAAGGGCGGAAATTTTACTTTTTTAATTCGTTTCCATAATTTTTTAGATAAATCTGTCTCACATTATACACTTACTGAAAATTCATCTGAACGTTTAATGCTTAAGTATTTTATGTATTTGGTAGAGTGTAAAAATTTTTTAAGAGAGCGATATAAGATTGAAGTACTTAGAAATCTTGACAAATTCCCGCTTAATTTAGATAAGAAATTTATGGAATATTATGAAAAGATTGCAGAGAAACTAGAAAATCAGGGTATTTTAAATAATTATTATAAAGAAAACGGTGTTTACTACATAACAAAAATAAAGCCATTTATTGTAAAAGGACAAATTTATTATGAAGTAACATTTGTTAATGCAGTAGATAATTTTAGTAAATTTGATAAACTAATTGCATTTTGTAAATTTAGAATTTTTGATAATTATGCTGTCAATTTATGGATTCGTAATGAAAATATAAAAATTCTAAACAAATCACTGCAGGTAAAAATCATTGACAGTTGGGAAGTTTCTATTAGACCAGCTGAACTGCAAAATTTTGGTAAGATTTTTGAATGTAGTCAAAAAATAAATAGAACAAGCGAATATAAAGAATTAATGCAATTTTTGACACGGAAGAAAATTAGCTTAGTCGATTTGATTGATAGCTATGATTACCAAGATATAAAAAGAAACATTATTTCTAAAGGACAAGTTTCGCATATTTTTGATATTTTAGATAAGGCAAAGGCAGTTACCAAAGATGGTAGAAATACAATTAGGTATTTACTACACAACTTACGCAATCAAGTAATAAAAAAGCAACTTCCAAATAATGAAGATAGATGCCTATCGGATTTAAAGCTAAATTCAAAATACCTTCCTTTTGAGCAAATGCCGTTTGCTACATCTTTAATAAATCACAATCCTAACTTTTATGATTTGTTAGAATGTATAGATACAAGTGGAAGAGAACATGAATTATTTGCTAGAGCAGTAAAAAGTAGGATTGAAAATAGTGGAAGCCTGTTTGTTGATAAAAAGGAATTTAATTTCAACAATATAGATAATCTAAGATCTCAATTTAACTCAAAATTATGGACAGGAAACGAAAAGAATCCAAAAGGGCATACTGGTAGGAGAATTGAGGAATTTCAAAGTTACTTTTATATCAAAGAATATGTCGAAAAATCTATCGAAATTATTGATGGGCTTGACAAATTGACACAGAGCGGTATTCAAAACTACTCAAATTCTGTAAAAGAGTGGATAAAGAAAAATTCGACGCTAATTGATGATAAAGAAAAAGAAAATATTGTTATTAATCTATTTGAGAAATCAAAAGTTGCTTTAATTTATGGAGCAGCCGGTACTGGTAAAAAGACTTTATTCGATTACGTATCACAATTTTTTAAAGAAAATAGTAAAATATTTTTAGCCAATACAAATACCGCGATAGATAATTTAAAAAGACGTATTTTTGCAGATTCAAATAGCGAATTTAAAACGGTTGCTAAATTAATAGCGAGCAAAAATACAAAATGCGATATTTTAATTATCGATGAGTGTAGCACTATAAGCAATGACGATATGCAAAAAGTACTAAACAAAGTAGAATTTGGGCTCATTCTTTTAGTAGGGGATGTATATCAGATAGAGGCAATATCTTTTGGAAATTGGTTTAAAATCGCTCCTAATTTTATTGGGAAAGTAGCCTTTAAACTTGAAAAAACATATAGAACAAAAGATAAAAAACTTTTAAAGCTTTGGGATGAAGTAAGAAGTTTTGGTGATTGTATTAGTGAAATTTTACAAAGAGAAAGCTATTCGCAAAAATTAGAAGATTTAAGTTTTGAAGCTAGTGATGATGAGATTGTTTTATGTCTTAATTACGATGGACTATATGGTATTAATAACCTAAATACTATTTTACAAGAAACCAATAAAGCAAAAGCTGTAGAATGGGGTCTTCATAGATATAAGATCGGCGATCCCATTTTGTTTAATGAGGTAGAAAGATTTAAACCGCTTATTTACAATAATATGAAAGGAAAAATTATTAATATTGAGCTTGCAGAAAAACGAATTTGGTTTAGCATCGAACTTGAAAAATCAATAACTGGACTAGATGCACAAAAGTATGATTTTGAGTTATTGGAGAATAGCGATAAATCGGTGATAAAATTTTATGTTAATCAATACGGAACGGCTGATGAGGAGGGGAATCCTGAAAATAATGATGAAGAAACTATCGTGCCGTTCCATGTAGCATACGCCATTTCAATTCATAAAGCACAGGGCTTGGAATACAAAACCGTAAAAGTAGTAATAAGTAGCGAAGTTGATGAAATGATAACGCATAATATTTTTTATACAGCAATAACCAGAGCGAAGGAAAATCTACAAATATATTGGTCGCCGGAAGTCGAAAAGAAAATTTTAGAAAGCTTTAAAAAAAGAAACAGCAATAAAGATATTGATTTTTTGCAGAAATTAAAGAAATAAAAGCCGCCCGCAAGACGGCTTAAATTTTATCTCTCGAAAATAAAAATTTTATTCACACCGTCCTCTCTGGATGCGACGTAGAATTTGCCCTCTTTAATAGCGAGCGCATGGGCATCGCTCGTACCTTCAAAGCTATAAACCTCCACGATCTTTCTGCTACGTGGATCGAGCTTTAGGATGCTTGAGTATTGCTTTGAGAGCAGATAAACAAACTCGCCTTGCGCATCCATGCCCGTGACATAGTAGTCATTTATCTCTCTGCCCTCTTTTACGCCAAGACTCTCATCAAAGCTCGGAATAAATTCTGTAGACAAAAAGTTATCGCTATCACTAAAACTAGCAATACTCCAACTTTGCTTTATGTCATCTGGCACACTTGCTATAAAAAATTCGCCATAGAAGTCAGAGTGATCCCAAGAGAGAATATACTGCTGTTTTGCACGAACTGTGTAGTATCGGTCCTTAAAATCAAGGCTAAATTTATCATAGCCATCATGCAAATATCTCCACGCCTTATTTGCATCATCCTTGCTTTGATCTGGCATAAATTTGAAAAATTCATACGTTTTGTTATAGCTAATCAGCCCGAGAGAACCTTTAAAAAAGCTTGCACCAACCGTATCTTCCATCTGTATAATCCAATCAGGCGTGCTTCTTAGATAGCTTTTTATCTGATTTAAATTTTCATCCATAGAGTAAAGCTCAAATTTTAGTGTGCCGACCAAAAAACTTTTGCTCTCCTTATCATAGTCAAGACCTGTAACTGGATTGCTATTGTTTAGTTTTAGCTCTATTTGTCCAGCTTTTTTTAGTGGAGTTAGATTTGTAACTGCACCATTTGCTGCATTTAGATCAAATTCTCCACCAAATGCCAAGCAAGTGCAAAGTGCTATTAAATTTAAAATTTTCATTCCATATCCTTACTTTGGTAAATTTGGTAGTTTTGGATTCCAGCTTTCGCGAAAATCCATCTCATGTTCATTCCAGTGATCAAACTCCCAAAACCATTTAGAAGGATCAGCGCTCATGCGAGAAGGCGTAGCCGATGCTAGATATGGTGGTGGTCCAGCTGTTATAAAAGCTTGAATGCAGTTAAATGCCATAATGACCACAAAAACAGCCACAGCTATCTTTCCCAATAAGAAATTTGGTAAAACAACTCCGTATGCGTTTTCTTCGCTATTTTGCATGATCTTACCAACATTTTTACCAAGCATCAAAATAACACCTAAAAAGATAATGACACAAAAGTGTACGACAACAACCCAAAACTGCGTATGAGCGCCTAAAATTTCAAGCCCAAAACCTTGCTTTATATCAAGATATCCGCCGCCTATGCCATCTAAACTATAGTGTAAAAAGCCATCATATAGCCCAAGGCACGACAAAAAGAGGATTGTGACCAGATACCTAACCTTAAAGCCGTAACGTACAACGATAAGCGCCATAAAAGAGATCGCCACCATGCAAAATCTCTCATGCCAACACATGATACAAGGGCTATCGCCCATGCCAAATCCAAGTATCAGACACGCAATACCAACAGGAAGTGCGATCAAAGCAATAGCAGCAGCTGCAAAGAGGTTGAAAAATCTCTTTTCGTCATCACCCCAGCATGCAAATTTTTCATTATTCATTGCCTGCTGCTAAAAATTTCCCATTGGCACAACGGCAAATTTATTTACCCATGCCATCATCACAATAAGCACAACCGTTCCAGCAATGCCAAACCCCATTACAGCCTGCTTTTTTTCCGGCCTAAACAATAAAAATAGACCAGCGATAAAAAACATCAAAACCATTAAAAATTCCATTTTTTATCCTTTCTATGAAATTTAATATTTATTAAAATATACTACCTGATTTATAATTTTAATCTTAAAATATATTTTTTTATTATTATAAATATATTTTTTACTTAATTTTTACAGATATAAAATGTATTTGTCTAAAAAAATTTAGTATATTAATACTAAATTGTACTTTTATATTAATACACCTAATGCGAATTTGAGTCAGATAGTCTAAAACTATGAAAATTATTGATTTAACAATAGTAAATTTCAATCATTTGCTAGCAAACTTTAGTATTTAATTGGCAGTAGAAATAATGTTTAAATTTAACTTATTGATAGCTGGCTTTAGATCAGCGTCAACAAAGACATCTTTTGTAGTTTTGCCTGCGTCCAAAATATTAAAATGGCACATTCGAATAAAAGGCTTGAGAATATTTATACTTACTTATGGTTAGTGGGTAATTATCAGTGACTAAAAAATTTTAGCAATAGCAAGAATCAAAACTGTTAAAAAATTATCTATGATATAATACCCTCCAGTCCACCAAAGTTGAAAAAATACAACACCACTACCACCTACCAACCAATACAGCCACACCTTTACTCAAGAGATAAAAACAAGCCTGCCATTTCGCCAGCTGTTGCATCAGTTCTAACACTCGGTGCTTTAAACACACTCTTTTTAACATCAGCGTCACGACCAAGACCAAAGATAGCATACTCCATATCTAGCTTATGCTCTTTTGCGGCTGTCTCGTGCTCTAGCTCTTGTCACCAATACTTATAGCTGTACCACCACCTGCTTTTGTGTTTTTAGTCATGCATCTATTATGTCTTTTGTATTAAATTAAAATTTTGCGTCATCAAATAGTGCTTTTAGTAAGCTTTTAACCTTATAACATAAATTTACCCTGCCTATATTTTACTATTTAATAAAAACATTTTTATTTAATAATTATAAAGGATCTATACGTATTACATTTTTAACCACACCAGCTAAAAAGTAATAAAGTAAACATTAGATAAATAATATATTTCAAATAAAAATTATAAAAATAAGCACTACATAAAAATTAATAAACTAAGAAATTAAATCTTCCATATTCGCTCGCAACTCTCCATTCAAGAGACTTTTTCATAAAAAATAAACAGATTAAACCAATAAAAATCTATAAAGAATAACGAATGATAAAAAATTTAAAATAATAAGAGAATAAAAAATTAAAAAAATAAACACCTCAATAACATAAAAACAAATATAAAAAAGTTTACTACACCTAATCAATAAAAACCAATTAAAAACAAATAAGAAAGTAAAAAACCAATAATTTTATACTTAAG
>JAHADO010000472.1 GCA_018375265.1 Campylobacter concisus
TCAACATCAAATATTGTTAAAAATTTAACCCCTTGCTTTATTTTTCTAGGGTTTGATCTTATCTTATCTCCAAGCGATTTGCTTAGCTCTTTCCTCTCAGATTCCCTTTTCTCTATCTCATCAACAAATTTCTGATTAAATATATAAACCCCACCATATTTGCTAGCTAAATTCTCTAGCTCAGAGTTGCTTATCTTATTGCTTGCTTGATTTGCAGAGCAAGCTATTAAAAATATGCTTGTTATTAGTAGAAGTATAATGCCTATAAATTTCATCCTATATCCTTTTTGTTTGGTTTATCATTTAGGTCGTTAAATCCATTTCTTTCATTCTCAAAGACGTTATGTAAAAGAGCATAAGAAGCATCAGCGATATCTATATAGTCTTTAAAGCAGTTTATTAATTCTTTACTAGTCTTATTTGATTTCACAATATATCCTTCTTATTTTTCTGCTTTTACAAATTTGCCATTAGTTAGTACAAATTTATTGCCACCACGTATAAAAATTTGTTCTTCGTCTTTAAATCTAACACCATGCCCCTCATCACCAAATAGTCCATATTTAGTTCTATAGTATGTGTAAGACATAGATAATTTTATAGGTATTATTTCGTCATTGTTATCAATATAAAACATTACTAAGATAGGTAAATTTGGAGATTTATTATAGTTTTCATCTCCCATAAATTCTTTTATTTTATTTATATAAATTTCAGGGATTTCAGCTTTTTTGCCAGTTTGATTTTCATAGTCTATCCAGCGTGTATAGTATTTTTTGCCATTTGAGAGAGTTTGAGGAAGTTGTTTATTGATTAAAGTCGTATCTACATCATATATTGTTATAAATTTATCGCCTTGTTTTATTTTTCTAGGATTTGACCTTATCCTATCGCCAAGCGTTTTACTTAGCTCTTTTCTTTCAACTTCTCTTTTCTCTATCTCTTTTTCAAATTTCTCATTAAACACATAAACCCCACCATATTTACTAGCTAAATTCTCTAGTTCAGAGTTACTTATCTTATTGCTTGCTTGATTTGCAGAGCAAGCTATTAAAAATATGCTTGTTAGTAGT
>JAHADO010000473.1 GCA_018375265.1 Campylobacter concisus
CAATTCTTGCGAGTGAGTGAAAGTTAAAAAATTTGTAAAAAGAAAAGATGAATTTAAAAAATTAGATCGCGGGCTAAGCCGCAATCCATTATAGATAAACTGGGATATTTGTATGTTCTAAGAAAAATCTTGATGTTCCGCCAAGGACCATCTCCATTAGTCCGTTTTCGCCGTATCTGCTGGCTACGATAAGATCTGCATTTCTATCATTTGCAGCTTTTAAAAGTGCCTCGCCAGGTATCGTTGTAGTTGCTATAACTTCAAAACTAGCACTGATATTATGAACCTTAAAATACTCTTCAAGCTTTTTAAGATTTAGCTCGGCGTTATCGCCAAGGCTTGCTTTTGAAGTGATGCACTGAACCTTTTTAGCGCTCTTTAAAAGATCAATCGCTCCAGTTAGGGCTCTTGAGCTTTGAGTAGTGCCTGTCCAGCTTACAAGGATGTTATCAGCTTTAAAATCACGCATCTTTCTAGGGATAACGATCGCATTTTTGCCACTTTTTAAAACAGCTGACTCAAATGTGCCAGTGATCTTACCATCAAGTGGCACTGCAGCTACGACTAGGTCGCAAAATTTACTCTCTTGCTCGACTATGGCGCTTCTTTTTCCATTATGGATCGTGAAATTTGCAGTGCAGACATCTTCTATGACCTCATCGCTCACCTTTATGCCAAGCTCAGCGCAAATTTTATTAAAAAGCTTTTCGTTCTCTTCATGCTCAACCGCAAGCTCAGACTTGGCTGATTTTAAAAATTCCTCAAAAAGCACTCCACCACGAAGCGTCATTTTCATATTATAAACCACGCTTGGATCTAGTTGGCAAGTGAGGATCTCCATGTGAGCTTTAAACCATTGTGCAACCTTTAAAGCACCGTAAATTCTTGGCTCGATATCGTCCCCTGCTCCTATTGGAAAAAGCAACTTTTTGTATTTCATCATCTATCCTTTAAAAATTTATTCAACCAAAGAGAGCGAAATTTTGTTTCCTTTTTGCTCGCTCACACACACTTTTACCTGATCGCCTACGTTTAATGGGCTCTTTATCTTTGAGATGTGAAGCAGACCATCA
>JAHADO010000023.1 GCA_018375265.1 Campylobacter concisus
AAACTCATTTAAACTCTCTAGATATTTAAAATTTAAAGCAAAAAAACGGGGCAAAATTTGCCTCTCTCACAAAGAAAATATCGCTGTTTTGGCTATCTCAAAAGAAAAAGTTGGTGTAGATGTAGAGTGGCTAAAGGAGCGAAATTTTGACGGTGTGATCAAATTTTGCTTTAACAAAAAAGAGAGCGAAATTTACGAAAACTCCAAAGACAAAATGCAAAAATTTTATGAAATTTATACCGCAAAAGAGGCTGTGATAAAAGCCAAAAATTTAGCCTTTAGTGATCTTGCTAGCGCTAAATTTGACGAGATGGAGAGAAGATACTTGATTATTAATAATCTATTTATCATTTGCCTTGCATTTAAGCATAGCAAAGATATAATTGTTAAATTTTTATGATTTTAGAACACTAAAAAGGTAAAAAGTGCTTGTAAAAAAGATAGCTATGATCCTTGCAGTAACGCTTCTAGCTCTTGGCTGTGCTAAGAAATTTGATGCGCCAAAGCTGACGGATTTTAGCTTAAAGGCATTTAAGGTCAGTTCGTCAAAAGGGCCGCTAATGCTCTATGTGCAAAATAGCGAAAATGAGTATAAATTTAGCCTAGTAAACGCACTTGGAGCACCAGAAGCTAGGCGAGTTTTAAAGGACGGCATGTTTGCAAATTTAGGCTTTTTGCCGCCAAATAGCGCCTACAACGAGCTTTTTATCAAGGTGCTTGAGATGATAAAAGATGAAAAAAATGAGCAAAAATTTATGATAGATGATCAAATTTATGAGGTAAAAAGCGTTGATCTACGTTAGCAAGCCAGCCATTATCAGTGCCGCAGGCAGTAGTAGTGATGAGAATTTAAGCTCGCTTTTAAGTGGCAAGAGATTTTTAAGTAAAAGCTGCGAATTTCACCCACAAAATGAGTTTTTGGTGGGTAAATTTAACGGCACTTTGCCTAGCTTTTCAGGCAAAACTAAAGAGCACTTCAAAACTCGCACCAACGCCTTGCTTTTAAACACGATGCTTGAGATTGATAAGGAGATAAAAAGAGCGATCAAAAAATATGGCAAAAGCCGTGTGGGAGTAGTTCTTGGCACTACTACAAGTGGCGTTGAGGAGAATTTCGAGCCATTTAAAGGCTATATCGCGACTGGATTTTTTGATAAAAGCAGGTTTGGCATAAACAGAAACTGCCTTGCAAACGTGGCTGAGTTTGTGAGCGACTTTTACGAGCTTAGCGGTCCAAGCTACTGCGTATCGACTGCGTGTACATCGGGCGTCAAGGCGGTCATAGAGGCAAAAAGGCTCATTGAAAGTGAGCTTTGTGACGCGGTCATTTGTGGCGGAGTAGACAGCTTAAATACGCTTACGATAAATGGCTTTAACTCGCTTAGCATCCTAAGTAGCGCCCCAAGTCAGGCCTTTTCTAAAAATAGAGAGGGGATAAATATCGGCGAGGGAGCTGGGCTATTTTTGCTAAGCCGCGATGAAATTTCAAACGTCGTAGTCGCTAGCTCTGCCTCAAACTGCGACGCTTTTCACATGACGCAGCCTGATTTTAGCGCTAAAATGGCTGTAAAGTGCATAGAGGGCGCGCTAAAAAGAGCTGGCATGTGTGGCGTGGACTATGTAAATTTGCATGGCACCGGCACGCAGGCAAACGACAAAATGGAGGCAAAAGCTGTAAATTTAACGCTTGGCGCCACCTTTGCAAGCACGCTAAAACCGCAGATCGGTCACACTCTTGGGGCTGCTGGAGCTATTGAGAGCGCTATTTGCGCCATGCTTTGCATGGAGGAAAATAGCACATTGCCGCCACACGTCTATGACGGCGAGTATGATGAGAGCTTGGAGGCTATAAATTTAGTAAAAAGTGGCACGAAATTTGACGTAAAAACAGCGATGTCACTATCTTTTGCCTTTGGCGGAGATAACGCCGCGATAATATTTAAAAGAGTGAGATGATGATAAGTGATTATTTGCCGCACAGCAGCGCCATAACCCTGATCGATGAAATTTTGGAATTTATCCCTGGCGAGAGCATAAAAGTAAGAAGCGTGATAAATGAGCAAAACCCATTTTTAGAAGATGGTAAATTTATGACGCAAAAGGCGATAGAGATGATGGCTCAAAGTCTTGGCATTTACGACTCAAAAATGCGTGAGCTGCGCGGCGAGAAGGCGATATTTGGCTTTTTACTTGGTAGTAGAAAATTTGAAATTTTTAGGCCATATTTTAATGTGGGCGATGAGATAGTGATCGTCTCAAAGTGCTCCATTCAAGATGAGAGTGGATTTGGCGTTTATGACAGCGAGCTTTTTGTAAATGGCGAGCTTGGCGCAAGGGCGGTTTTAAACGTGATGAGCCCTGATGAAGAATTTGTAAAAAAGGCACTTAGTGAGTAAGAGAGTATTGATAACTGGATCAAGTAGAGGCATAGGAGCTAGCATCGCTAGGCGCCTTGCTAATGAATACGAAGTGGTGCTTCACGCAAGAAGTAAGAGCGATGAGCTTTTAAAGATGGCTAGTGAGCTTGGGGCTAAATTTATGACATTTGACGTGGCTGACACTGCTGCGGCAAAAGAGGCCATAGAGGCCGACATAGAGGCAAATGGCGTCTATTACGGCGTTATTTTAAACGCTGGCATAACAAGGGATAATACCTTTGTGGGGCTAAGCGATGAAGAGTGGTTTGACGTGATAGATGTAAATTTAAATGGCTTTTACAACGTCCTAAGACCAGCGCTAATGCCTATGATAAGGGCTAGAAAGCCAGCTAGGATAGTGACGCTAAGCTCTGTTTCTGGGGTTATTGGCAACAGAGGTCAGGTGAATTACTCAGCTAGCAAAGCAGGCATCATAGGAGCTAGCAAAGCCCTTGCAGTCGAGCTTGCCAGCAGGGGCATAACAGTAAACTGCGTGGCACCCGGACTTATAAAGACAGATATGAGCGAAGAAATTTTAAATAGCGATTTTTTAGATGAGGTGCTAAAGGCAATACCTGCAAAAAGAGCTGGCGAAGCAGATGAGGTGGCAGGACTTGTTAAATTTCTACTAAGTGGCGAGGCTAGCTACATCACAAGGCAGGTTATCGGCGTAAATGGAGGACTTTGCTAATGCGTGTATTTGTCACAGGTATCGGCGCAGTCAGTGCTTTTGGCAACAGCTGGGATGAGATGAGGGCTAAATTTCTTGCAGGCAAAAACGCCGTAAGATATATGAGCGAGTGGGAGGGCTATAAGGAGCTAAACACACGCCTTGCAGCACCTATCATAGACTACAAACACCCGCAGGAGTGGGACAGAAAACAGCTAAGAAGCCTTGGTAAGGTCTCAACTTATAGCGTACACGCGGCTGGGCTTGCATTAAAAGACGCTGGTTTGCTAAATGGCGAAGGCTTGCAAGCTGCAAATTTAGATCCAAGCGTGCAAGATGGCAGGATGGGCGTGGCAAGTGGCTCAAGCACTGGCAGTACCGACTCTATCCTTGACATGGCAAAGCTAGTTTTGGACATGGATAGTGGCTTTAACGCAAATACCTACATAAAAATGATGCCTCACACCACAGCGGCAAATATCGCTTTATTTTACTCGCTAAAAGGGCGTATCATCCCTACATCTTCGGCATGTACGAGCGGTTCGCACGCCATTGGCTACGCGTACGAGAGCATAAAAAATGGCAGCATAGATATGATGCTAGCTGGTGGGGCTGAGGAGCTTTGTGTGAGTGAGGCTTACGTCTTTGACAAGCTTTACGCGACTAGTGTGAAAAACAGCACGCCAAATTTGACACCAACGCCGTTTGAAAAAGATAGAGATGGCTTGGTGCTTGGCGAGGGAGCTGGATTTTTAGTGCTTGAAAGCGAAGAGAGCGCCTTAAAAAGAGGAGCTAAAATTTACGCTGAGGTCGTTGGCTTTGGTTCTACGTGTGACGGCACGCACATCACTAGACCACAAAGCGCTACGATGAAAGCGGCGATGAGCCTAGCACTCCGCGCGGCAAAACTAGAGCCAAAAAGCATAGGCTACGTAAATGCCCACGCGACCGCTACAAAACATGGCGATATAGCTGAAAGTATCGCTACAAACGAGCTTTTTGGAGAGGACATCGCCATTAGCTCGCTTAAAAGCTATCTAGGTCACACGCTTGGCGCTTGTGGCGGGCTAGAGGCAATCGCTAGCATAATGATGATGAGAGAAGAGCTATTTTTCCCAACTATAAATTTAAACGTAATTGATCCTGAGTGTGCAAAGCTAAACTACTTAAAGGAGCCAACGCCGATAAAGACGGACTTTGTGATGAGCAATAACTTTGCATTTGGCGGTGTAAATACATCTTTGATATTTAAAAGAGTAGATAACAAATTTTAAAAAGGATAGAAAATGAAAAGATTAGTTTCATTAGTTGCCGTTTTGGCATTTGCCTCAAGCCTTAGCGCGAGAGATGACGTGAAGTACCACTCACTAGACTTCTTAAACGGCCCAAAGGCTAAAGAATTTTTGCTACCAAACGTTAGCATCAGCTTTGGCACAGGTTACACTGGCAAGGTGATCGTAAGAGATCTAACGTCAAACAAAAAGACAAATGGCTTTAACAAAAGCGACGAAGAGGCATGCCAGATCGCACTTCTCTCTGCTCTAAAGTCATTTCAAGAAAGAGCGGTGAAAGAGGGTGGCACGAAGGTTGTAAATTTGACTGGATATTACAAAAAACAGCCATTTAACTCTAAAACTCAGTTTCAGTGCGGCAGCGGTTCTTTGATGTCTGGCGTCACACTAAGAGGCGACATCGCGAAATAATGAAATTTCAAGTTGATTTTTATGACGCTATAGCCTATGGCGAGATCAGCGAGGATCTGGCTAGATATAAAAAAGAATTTGATCTAGCAAAGATCCCGCCGATGCAAAGAAGAAGGCTAAGTAGTGCCGCAAAGTGCGCTTTTAGCCTTCTTAGTAGTTTTGAGAGCATCGACATGCCAGTTATTTTTAGCTCTTATGAGGGCGAGATAAATCGCTGTTTTGAGCTAGAAACCGCGCTTGCAAAGGCTGAGCCAGTATCGCCAACGTCGTTTTCACTCTCTGTGCATAACGCTATCTCGTCGCTTCTTAGCATCGAAGCTAAAAATCACAATGAAATTCTAGCCATCTCATCATTTAGCCCAGTCGAAGATGCGCTGCAAGCCGCGTTTTTAAGGCTAAATGACGGTTATGAAAAGGTGCTCATCCTTGCCTATCATGAGTCGATATCGCAGAGCTATTTTGATGAAAAAAAGCCATCATTTATGCTAGCTCTTGTCGTCTCAAAGGCAAAAGATAAGAGAGTTTTAGCTCTAAAAAGAGTGGAAAAAGAAGAAGAAATTTCAGAAAATTTACTGCAAAGCTTCATCGTAAATTTTGACCCAAATTTGGCAAAAACATGGCAAAGTAGCAGTCATTTCGCGTCTTGGAATTTTAGCTATGAGCCTTAAAATTTTAAGAGCTGGATTTTTATTTTTCTTTTTTGCGGTTATTTGCATAAGTGGCGATATGTTGCTAGTGCCAGTCGTGCTTCTTGGGCTAAATAAATTTAAATTTGTGCAAAATTTATGCCGAGATCTTGTTAGAGTTTCTTGGGGATTTTTTATAAAAGTTACTAAAATTTGTGGGTATCTTGACTATAAATTTGAGCTTACAAAGCTAAATGGCGGCTCAAATTTAGTCATCGCAAACCACCCTTCACTGCTTGATGTGGTCTTTTTGGTCTCAAAATTTAAAAGGATAAACTGCATCGTAAAGGGCGAGCTTGGCAAAAATGTATTTTTATTTGCGGCTATTAGGGCGTGCAACTACATACCAAACACAAATAACGAGGAATTTTTACAAAAAAGCGTAGATGTTTTAAAAAGCGGCGAAAATCTGCTCATTTTCCCAGAGGGCACACGCACGAAAGAGGAGATCATCTTTCATAAAGCAGCCGCGTATATGGGCATAAAAGGCGCATCTAACGTGGTTTGTGTGGGTATAAATATGGCTCCAAGAAGCCTTAGAAAAAATGAGCCATGGTACAAAACGCCAGATAAAAAGATAAAGTACATCTTCAAAGAGCTAAATAAATTTGAAGTTAGTGAGTTTTTAAAAGATAGGCCAAGCCCTGTTAGGGCGAGGGCGCTACACGAAGAGATAAGTAAAATTTATAAGGAGGAATTTAGTGAAAGAACTAGTTAATGAGATAAAAGAGCTGATCATTACAAGCTTAAATTTAGAGGATATGAAGCCAAGCGATATCGACGAGAACGCGCCACTTTTTAGTGAGGGGCTAGGCCTTGACAGCGTCGATGCACTAGAGCTTGGGCTAGCTGTGCAGAAAAAATATGGGCTCGTGCTTGACTCAAAGACAGCAAATTTAAAAGAGATATTTTTTAGCGTATCTTCTCTTGCAAAATACATTTATGAAAATAGGAAATAACGATGAGCGAAGTAGAAATTTTTGAAATTTTAAAGAAGGCTTTGATCGAGCTTTTTGAGATAGATGAGAGCAAGATAAAGCCTGAAACTAGGATATATGAGGACTTGCAGATAGATAGCATAGATGCTATTGATATGATTGATTACATCAAGCGCCAAACTGGCTATAGGCTGATGCCAGAGGACTTTAAAAACGTAAAAACGCTTGATGATATCGTAAAAGCCGTAGCAAAGAAATTTGAAGCATAAAATAGTAAAAGTAGCGCTAGTTTTAGCAAGTATCGCCTATCCTTTGGTGCTATTTTTTTGGCAAAAGGGTGCTACCTTTATCTTTTGCGTACTATGCGCTCTTTGGCTGGCTAGGGCTTATTTTGAAAGCGCTAAAACAAGGCAGGTTTGCTTAGCGGCTGGGCTATTTTTTGCAGTTTGCGCTATTTTTAGAAGTGTAAATTTAGCGCTTTTATATCCAAGTATCGTAAGTCTTGGCTTTTTGGCGCTATTTTTTTATAGTTTAAAGGGCGAGGCAGTCATAACAAGGCTTGCTAGGCTAAAAGAGAAAAAGATAGATGAAAAAGTCGTTAGCTACACAAGAGGGCTAACTAAAATTTGGTGCTTGTTTTTCGTTTTTAACGCAGCTTTTGCCTTTGTTTTGGCGCAGTTTGAGGATAAAATTTACTGGAGCATTTACTGCTCATTTGTATCTTATATCTTGGTGGGAGTTTTGTTTTTTGGCGAAATTTTATATCGTAAAATTTTTATTTTAAAGAGGGAAAATGGATTTTAAAAAGAGCCTAAAGGCATTTAAATTTGTGGACATTAGCAAGGATTTTTACGAGTATGCAGCTACTTTTGGGGCAAATTTAAAAGAGAAAAATTTAAGCGAGATAGAAATTTATTTAAGCCAGAGCTTTGACTTTTGCGCCGCTTTTTTTGGAGTGCTTGCTATCGGTGTAAAACCTATCTTGCTTGCAAAGCCGATATATAGTGGGGATAAATTTGTCATTAATGATGAAAATTTTGGTGATTTTTTAGACTTTAGCAAGAGCATGGAGCTAAAATTTGATCAAAATTCTACATTTTTTCTCCAGACCTCAGGCTCAAGTGGAGCTAGTAAAAATATCCAAAAAAGCCTTGGAGCGATGATAGATGAGGGGCTATTTTTAAAAGATGAGCTTGGATTTGGCGAGGGTGATAAATTTTTTGCTAGCGTCTCGCACCAGCACATGTTTGGCCTTACATTTAAGATCTTTTTGCCGCTTATCTCTGGAGCAAAGGCCGTTAGCAAGGAGCTAAACTACCCAGAGGCGATCTTTGAGCTTGACCTTACAAATTTAACCTTCGTAACAAGCCCAGTCCTGCTTCAAACGCTAGTTTCTAGCCCAAGAGCAGCTGAAATTTCAGGGCTAAAAAACATCATCTGCGCAGGCTCAGCGCTAAAGAGCGAGCTAAGAGCGAAAATAGAAAGCTTAAGTAGCGCTAGGATAATTGAAATTTATGGTAGCACCGAAACTGGCATAGTTGCTAGAAATTTAGGCGATGAGCTTTTACTTTTTAGCAAGGTAAAGGCTGGTCTTAGCGAGGGCGAGGCGTTAAATGTGAGCTCGCCTTGGTGCGAGTTTTTCCAAACTAGCGACTGGGCGCAGATAGATGGTAGCAGGCTCACGCTAAAGGGCAGGATCGATAGGATCGTTAAGCTAAATGACAAAAGGGTCAACCTAATAAGTATCGAAAATAAAATGTTTGAAAGTGGCCTTTTAAAAGACTGCTACTGCGACACACATCCTAAATTTAAGCGTCTAGCTGCGCTTTTGGAGCTTAGCCAAGAGGGTGTGAAGCTCTTTAGAGATAGCGGCAAAAAGGGCGTCGTAGCAAGGCTAAATGAGCTTTTAAGACCTGAGTTTAAAAATAGTGTTAGATATTTTAAGATCGTTAGCTCGCTTTGCAAAAACGCTCAGGGCAAATTTTTAAAGGCAAATTTTAAAGCTCTTTTAGAAAAAAACGAGGATCTTTCTTGGGATAAAAGTAGCGAAGAAGGCGTTTATAAATTTAAGACAAAGCTTAGCCCAGCACTTGGCATTTTTATGGAGCATTTTCCAAATTTACCGCTTTTGCCTGGCTTTGTGCAGCTTGATTTTGTATTTAAATTTGCAAGAGAGCTTGGCGCAGAAATAGGCGATCAATGCGTGGTGGAGAATTTGAAATTTTTAAAATTTGTAAGGCCAAATGACGAACTTTGCATAGAAATTTCGCAAAGAGATGAAAAGGTATATTTTGAGATATTTTGTAATGGCACCAAAAGTGCTGGTGGCAGGATAAAGCTGGGCTTATGAAGACGCTCTTTCTCATACCATTTTACAACCATCCAGAAAAGATCAAAGCCCTTTGTGAGGCGCTTGCGAGATATGATCTACCCATTTTAATAGTCGATGATGGCTCAGATGAAGCTTCAAAAAAAGCTTTGCTAAATTTGAGCGAATTTGGTGTAGAAATTTTAACTAGAGCCCAAAACGGCGGCAAGGGAGCTGCACTAAAAGACGGCTTTAGACACGCTTTGCAAAACGGCTACACGCACGCGTTTCAGATTGACGCTGACTTTCAGCACGACATAAGCTTGGTAGCGGAGTTTTTGGAGCTTAGCAAAAGATATCCAAATGATCTAATTATGGCTGATCCAATTTACGGCGAAGACGCGCCAAAATCGAGGTTTTATGGCAGAAAGATCACAAATTTTTGGGTTAAGATCAACACTTTAAATTTTGACATCAAAGACGCGATGTGTGGCTTTAGGATTTATCCACTAAAAGAGCTTGAGAGTGCGACCCTCCAAAGTAGCTCAAATAGGATGGAATTTGACATGGAGATCTTGGTAAATGCCATAAGATCTGGCGTAGAGATAAAGTGGATAGCGCTAAAAGTGAGCTACGAAGCTGGCGGCGTTTCGCACTTTAAAATGCTAAAAGATAACGCGCTAATAAGCCTCATGCACGCAAGATATTTTTTTACTTTAGCGCCATTTTTGCTTGGTAAAGCCTTTAAAGGGCAAAAATACGCATGGTGGCAAAAGGGCGAGAGATCGAATGAATTTTTCCTGCGAGTTAGTCTATTTCTAACTAGAAATTTGCCTATATTTCTCATAAAACCTATCGTTATCATCGTCGTTTGCTTTTACTATCTCTTTTCAAAAGTTGAGAGAGAAAATATAAGAGAATTTCTTTTAAATGTAGAGAAATTTAGTGGTAAAAAGCCGACTACTGGCGTTTTTAGCAACTTTTATGACTTTGGCATAGCAATATGTGATAAATTTCGCATCTGGCAAAATGGCGTGCTTGAAAGCGAGCTAGAGCTTAGTAAATTTAACAGCATCAAAGATGAGTTTGAAGCTTCAAAGCGTGGTAGGATCGTGCTTACAAGCCATCTTGGTAATGTAGAAATTTGCAAGGCACTCTCGCTTAGATCGCCAAATTTTCGCATGATCATCTTGGTTTATAGCAAGGGTAGTGAGAATTTTTATAAAATTTTAGAGCAGATAAGCAAGGGGCAGATCAAATTAATAAGCGTTGAAAAGCTCGACGCGGCTGCTATGCTTGAGCTAAAAGAGGCGGTTGAAGATGGCGTAAATATCGGCATAATGGGCGATAGGACACCGCTTAATGGAGATAAATTTATAAGGCTTAGCTTTCTTGGCAAGGAGGCTAAATTTAACTACGGCCCATACTTGCTAGCTGGGATTTTGGGAGTAAAAATGAGCGCGCTTTGGTGCGTAAAAAATGGCGATAAATTTGACATCGAACTAAGCGATATTGCTGATGAGATAAAACTAGGTCGCGACCGCAAGGCAAGCGTCCTGCCATACGTGCAAAGCTATGTAAGGCAGCTTGAAGCAAGGGCTTGCAAGAGCCCGTCGCAGTGGTTTAACTTTTTTGATTTTTGGAGATAAGAGTGGAAATTTCACACGTTAGTACGTTTAAAGTGGCGTTTTTTGACGTTGATAGCATGGAGGTGATGTGGCACGGCAACTACGTCAAGTACCTAGAAATGGCACGCTGCGAACTACTTGAAAAGCTAGGATACAACTACATCGCTATGAAAAAAGATGGTTACGCCTTTCCTATCGTAAAGCTTGACGTAAAGTACGTGCGCCCAGCCTTTTTTAACGACGTCATAAAGGTCACGACGACGCTTAGCGAGTGCGAAACTTTTTTGAAATTTCACTACCTTATAGAAAATGAAAAGGGCGAAAAACTAAGCGAGGCAAATACCGCGCAAGCTGTCATTGAGATGAAGAGCTTGCAAACTTGCTTTGAGATGCCGGATACCTTAAAAAAGGCTATCGAAGCCTACAATGAAAAGGAGAAAAGATGAGAAAAATAGCTCTTTTTTTAGCCATTTTTATATCTTGCTTTGGCTATGAGCTAGCTGAGCTTAAAAATATAGTAAAAACAGACGGCGTAAGCGGAAATTTCACGCAGACAAAGAGTCTGGCTGGCTTTAATAAAAGCATAAAAAGCAAGGGTGAGTTTAAGCTCGAAAAGGGCGGTCTTTACTGGGATACGCTTGAGCCTGTTACTTCAAAGGTTTTTATAAACAAAGATGGCATTTTCAAAAACGAAAATGGCAAGCTTGAAAAGACAACGGCAAATTTTGACGAAAAGCTCTTTCTTGCTATCATCAGCCTCGATGAGAGCGAGCTTAGAAAAGAATTTGATATAAAAACAAGCGGCAGCCTAAAAGAGTGGAGCATAGATCTAAGCCCTAAAAATTTACTCTTTAAGCAAATTTTTA
>JAHADO010000474.1 GCA_018375265.1 Campylobacter concisus
AGGGGCACGTAGACGGGCTAAGAGCGATATATAGTGACGAGCTAATAGATAGCGAAAATCCAGAATACGGCACCAAACGCAACCAATTTTTAAGCTTTTACCTATATGATGGACGCTCAGACATCGTTGATCGCTTTGTCAAAAAGTCATTTGGCACTATAAATCACTACTCACACGGCGGAATTTGCGGTGGTGGCTTTAGGGTTGGCGGCAAGATCGCACACAACGCAAAGGGCTTTGCGCACACAAAACCAGACTATGAAAACTCTAAATTTGTTATCTACTGGGGCACTTCGCCGTCAAATGGTGGCAACCCTTTCCAAAAACAGGCAAAAATGCTCTCTTACGCAAGAGGCACTAGAGATGACTTTAGCTACGCAGTGGTCGACCCAAGCGTTACAAACGCTGTAAAATACGCCTCTTCAGACAAAGGCCGCTGGATAGCGATAAAGCCAGGCACCGACTCAGCTCTAGCTATGGCTATGATACGCTGGATCATAGAAAATGAAAAATACGCTACAAACTACCTTATCCAGCCAAATTTAGACCAAGCAAAGCTAGCAGGTGAGATACACTGGTGCAACGCCACGCATCTAGTCATCACCGAAAAAGGTCACAAAGACTACGGCAAATTTGCACTTATCAATAACGAGTGGCAGGTCTGCTCGCAAGATGGCAAGATACAAAGCTACAAGGTAAATGAACCAGCCAAGCTCTACTACAAAGGTAAAATTTTAATAGACGGCAAAAAAGTCGAGGTAAAAAGCTCAATGCAGCTTTTAAAAGAGTCAGCCTATAAGCATAGCTTAGAGGAGTACTCAAAAATTTGTGGCGTGAGCGTTGAAGATATCATCTGGCTTTGCGAAAATTTCACCAAAAACGGCAGACAGGTGAGCACAAACGTGCATGGCGGTATGATGCATACGCAAGCTGGTATGACTACTTTTGCGATACTTTGTTTAAACACGCTAATGGGCACTTACGGCTTTAAGGGCGGCAACATCAATGCAAGTGCTGGCACACACGAGTTTTTAAAGGGCAGATATGACCTTGAGAGCTTTGAAGGCGCT
>JAHADO010000475.1 GCA_018375265.1 Campylobacter concisus
CGAGTAATTTCGGCTCTAAAATTTGAGCTAAGCGGTAAGCGAAGCCAAATTTTAGTAGTCAATTTTTGCGAGTGAATGGAGTTTTAAAATTTACAAAGCAACTCAATTAAATTTGTAATTTTTTATCCAAAAGGGAGACAAGGGGACTCGAGTTACGAGGCCGTCCCCTTATCCCCCTTTTTAAATCCTCCAAACCCCTCGCACGTTAGAAGTGCATGCGATAGCACTATCGTGCCGCATGCGTTTTGCTATCAAGTAAGTTTTCGCAAATTTTAAAATTTCATGAACGAGTAATTTCGGCTCTAAAATTTGAGCTAAGCTGTAAGCGAAGCCAAATTTTAGTAGTCAATTCTTGCAAGTGAGTGGAATTTTAAAATTTGCGAAATGGATTTTTAAAATTTAAAGCTTTATTTCTTTGTTAAGGGGGAAGAGGCTTGAATTACGGTCTGCTTGCAGTTGCGAGCTCGCGAAGCAAAGAAGCTCCCTTCCCCCTTAACGATCCCCTAACCCCGACGACGTTATAGGTAGCATGCCTCAGTGCTTCGCACTACATGCGGTTTATTTTTAAGAAATTTCTAGCAAATTTTAAAATTTCATGAACGAGTAATTTCGGCTCTAAAATTTGAGCTAAGCTGCAAGCGAAGCCAAATTTTAGTAGTCAATTCTTGCGAGTGAATGGAATTTTAAAATTTACAAAGACAGCTTGATTAAATTTGTAAATTTCTTTTTATTCAAATGGAAGTTAAATTTACCTCACCTTATAGTGTACGCTACCGCCATATGCGATATCTTCGGCTTTTACGTCATCGCTTGTCAAAATTTCACTTATCTTACCGTTTGCTTCAAGCCTCTCTCTATTTTCCTGAGCGTCTTCTTGATAGCTATAAACCATCGCAACACTCACCACGCCGCTAATGCCCTCTATCATCTTAAAAACTCTGATCTCATCTTCGATGCTCTCTGAGCTAACGACCACCACGATCCTATCTTCTGCATCAGTGATGATCTCGCACTCTTTTAGCTTGCCCATCTCGCTTTTTACGCTCTCGTTTTTGTTATCCG
>JAHADO010000476.1 GCA_018375265.1 Campylobacter concisus
TAAAGTATTTCTCTTCGTCTCTATACTCTTCTAATATCTCGCTTACTTCTTCTATATCAGAGTAGTCGATGCCTACCTCTTTGTTTCTATATCTTTGTTTTATATCACTTAGGCTAGCTTCTAGCTTTGACTTCTCTTTTTTATAGTTGTCATATTCTTTTTTCACTCTTTTTAGCTGAGCGATCGCCTCTTTTAGAGCAAGTGCTGCTGGAGCGATCTGCGCATATTCGTTTTGGGCGGTGATAGATAGTGTGCCAGTCGCCTCTTTGCTTAATGTATCTTTGGCGTAGAGGTTGGTTGAGTGTTTGATATTTGAGTTTTGGCTAGTTAAATTTATAGCTTCATTAGCGTTTAAATTTGAGCCTACTATATTTATATCATCTTTTGCGTTTAGGTTTATGTCGCCATTTGCATTTAAATTTGATGAGTTTGCATTTAGCCAGTTCTCTTTTGAGCTTTTTTGATCTAAGCTAGCTTTTGCGATAGGTACTTTTATAGATGTGTCTTTTGTTTTTGCTTTTAGATCTTTTATAGGATTTAGCTTTTGTATTAGGTCTGCTTTTAAATTCTTGATGTGCTCACCAATTGAGATTAAGCCTATCTTACTCTTTTTACTAACTTCGTTTCTATAGCTCTCATCATTAGTATTTGATATATCTATGAGATCCGCGTTTAAATTTATATCTTTTTGCGAATTTAGGTTTGCACCTTTTAGGCTGATGTTGTTTGCCTTTATATTTATATTTTCATTTGCATTTAAATTTGAAGCAACTGCCCTTTTATCGCCTTTTTCAAGTAGATGAAGGCTGCTTTCATAAAGAGATGTTGGTTTTAATGAAAAGCGTGAGCTTTTAGTAAAGCTTTGGCTTGCTTCTACGTTGTGATTAGCATCTACTATAACGTTCTCATCTGCGTTTAAATTTATATTATTAGCATTTAGATTTGATGAGACTAGAGCTAGATTACCCCCAGCTTTTAGGCTGATATCACCTGCATTTAAATTTGAGCTAATGACCTTTTGATTTATAGCCATTAGATGAGACTCTTTTTTAGAGAAAAA
>JAHADO010000477.1 GCA_018375265.1 Campylobacter concisus
ATGTAAATAAGACTGAATCAGCCATCCGCATCACGCACATACCAACTGGCATCGTCGTGCAGTGCCAAAATGACCGCAGTCAGCACAAAAACAGAGCCACAGCGATGAAGATGCTAAAATCGCGCCTTTACGAGCTTGAGCTGATGAAACAGCAAGAGGCGAGCAACAGCGTCGAAAAGAGCGAGATCGGCTGGGGTCATCAGATAAGATCGTATGTACTTTTTCCATACCAGCAGGTAAAAGACAACCGCAGCGGCGAGGCATACTCACAAACTGACGCGATACTTGATGGTGATATCAAAAAGATGATAGAGGGCGTTTTGATCGCTCAAAAGGCTGAGGCGTAGTAAATTTAAAAGAGATGAGAGCTAAAATTTCATCTCTTTTAGCTTCGTGCAGGCTTCTTCTTTGCCATGGTAGCAAGCCTCATCAAGATAAATTCTAGCTTTTTTATAGTCGTTTTTGCCAAGATAGATAAGCCCTAGATCGTAGCTGGCCTCGCTTGAGCCAAGACTAGTGGCTTTTTCATAAAAATATATCGCTTTTTCTAAATTTTTATTGACCCCAAGGCCGTATTCGTAAATATATCCAGCGCTTCTTAGTCCGTCTATGTTGCCGTATCTGCCAGCTGTCTCAAACCAAAAAAGCGCCCTTAAGATATCCTTGCTAAAGCCTTTGCCGTCACGAAAACAAACGCCAGTTTGCTGCATGGCTAGGACGTTGCCATCTTTTGCGTAGTCATAAAATCTCTTGCAAGCTTTTTGGTAGTTGCCTTCGTTATATAGATAGATGGCGTCTGCTATCTGCTCGACTTCAGGATCAAGTGGTGGCTCGCTAAGACCTAAATTTTGCGAAATTTGATCTGCAGAACAGCCCCAAAATAGCAAAATGCTAAATAGAAAAATGATAAATTTTTTCATATTTGTCCTTGAAAATTTAGGCGATTTTATCGAATTTTATCTTATAATGATCGCAAATTTAAGCAAAAAGGAACGATATGGATCATAACGCACTTTTGACACAGCTTGGCTACAACATAGATGAAACGACCACTGAGCA
>JAHADO010000024.1 GCA_018375265.1 Campylobacter concisus
ATACCTTTTAGAGATCTGCTTCTTGGACTATTTTTCATAACTGTTGGCATGCAGATAAATTTTGTAGTCGTGCTCTCAAATATCTGGCTAGTTCTAGGTCTAGTCTTTAGCATAATGGTCGTAAAAGCCATCGTCGTTTTTGCCGTTTTAAATATCTACTTAAAACGCAGGGTCGCTGCTAAGACCGCGCTTAGCGTCTGCCAGATCGGCGAATTTGCACTGGCTGTTTTTGGTCTGATGACTACTAGAAATTTACTTGATGTCCAAACTGCTCAAATTTTCATCGCAGCCTCTGTTATATCGATGTTTGCAACACCTTTTATACTTAAAAAGCTTGACGTTTTAGCTGATCTTGTAGAGCGTGAGGTGGTAGTCGAGTCAAACGAGACCTTAAAGCCACAAAAACTGAAAAATCACATCGTAGTCTTTGGCTATGATAGGCTTGGTCAAGAAGTAGTTTTAAGATTAAAAGAGACAAAGCTTTTATACATCGTGCTTGATAACGACATCAGCCTAGTCGAGCTTGGTAGGAGCCGCGGGGAAAATGTATTTTTAGGGAACGTACTTCAAAGCAACACCCTTGAAAACGCTTGCTTAGACGATGCAGCCGCTGTCATCATAACTGTAAATAACGAGCAAAGAGTTGAGCTGATCGCGCAAAAGATCAAAGACTACGGAGCAAATATCCAAACGATCATCAAAGCAAATGGCGAGGGCAACAAAGATATCTTTGGCGAGCTAGGAGCAAATTTCCACCTTATAAGCGAGGAGCGCGTCATGGCAAAAACACTTGTTCACGAAGCCCTTCAGTGCAAGATCGACCACGACGTAAGAGCGTAGGTAAAAACAGGATAAAAATACCTTAAAAAGGATAAACAGCGAACACCGCTTGGCTTACGCAGTAGATGAGACTACGATCTACATAATAGCCTGCAAAGGGCATTATAATTAAAATTTTTGCTCTCAACATCTTTTCATAAGTCTTTTTAAAATATAACTTTATTATAATCACATCGTTTTATAAAATTTCAAAAGGATAAATTATGAGAAAAATGTTTTTATTTAGCTTGGCTACATTATCTTTATTAACAATTAGTGCTAATGCAAGAGAGTATAAATGTACTGATAAAGATGTAATAATTGCGGCTCTAAAGGCTGATCCATCAACCCAAGGTGCTTCTATACAATCACGTATGGAGGTTTTACACGGATTTCGTCCTTGGAAGATAGAAAACATCGAACAAAGAGGATTTACGCCAAAAACAATGATAGGGTGTATGGCTGATACGAATGGGGCATATATAACCTATGTTATTCACGTTGACAAAGAAACTGGAAAAGCGTTTGTGCTTCCACACCCTACTCAAAGTTATGCCAAATTTAAAAGGGTAACTAGCAAAAAAGATCACGGAGCATATATACCAGTAAATTAACTGGACGTTCTTTATCTTGCAAAAATTCTAATCAATGCTATGTAGTTAGAATTTTTCAAGACAAAAATTTGTTATAAAGATGATAAATAGTTCAAATTTCATCTTTATAACAGTAAATTTTAGTGCTTTAGATTTATAAATTTAAAAGCGAAGTATCAAATTTAAAGCCTAGCTTTGCCAGGCTTTACTCATTTCTTAAAGTTTGAAGTACATTTACCTCAGTAGCTTTTTTGGCTGGATAGTAAGACGAGATAGCCACGATAAACACAGCGCCAACTACGATAAGCACAAGATCAAGAGTTGAGAGCTCAAGTGGTAGTTTGCTTGAGCCATAGACGTCAGCTGGCAGGTCTATGATATTAAAATTTCCAAGTAAAAATAGCCCCAAAAAGCCAAGCACTAAGCCAAATATAATGCCACCTCCGCCGATAACTAGCCCTTGATAAAAGAAGCTCCTTTTTATCTCACCTTTGCTAGCTCCAAGTGCTAAAAGCAAGGCGATCTCCTGCCTGCGGTTCATCACGGTCATTAGTAGCGAGCTTATGATATTTAGCGACGCCACAAGGATAATGAGCATCAAAACTATAAAAAGTGCTCTTTTTTCAAGTGCGAGTGCTGAGAAAAAGTTGCCATTTTGCTCCCACCAGCCAATGGCAACCGTGCCTGCTGGAAGGCCTTCGCGCACCCTTTTTATATCATCAAATGGCTTGTTTGAAAAGATGTGAATTCCATCATAAACGCCCTTTGGATAGTCCAAAATTTTCCTTAATGCATCAACTGAAGTATATGAAAACGCCTTATCGTAGGCGATTAGCCCAGATGTAAATGAGCCGCCTATGTCAAAGCGCTTCATCTTTGGCGTTAGCGAAAAGCCAGCTGGATCAGCCTTTGTAAAGATAAGCGTTAGTTTTTCATCATTTCTTAGTCTAAACTCACTCGTTATGCCGCTTCCCACAAGTATCTCAAAACCCTCTAGCTCTTTATCTTTTAAAGCTTCATTCACAACTGAGTTTATCTGCTTTTCATCTTTAAAATTTACGCCATAAATTAGCCCGCCTTCAAGCGCATTTGCCGAGCGGTAGATGACCTGCGTGCTGATATATGGACTAAATTTAAGGTCGCTAAATTTAGCTTTTAGCTCATCTACAAAGCCATCATCAATCGATCCTTTAAAAGCGCTTTGAACAGTTATTGGATAGTTCATCGTAAAAAGTTTGCGCTCAAATTCTTTATCAAATCCGTTCATAATAGCCATAGCAACTATTAAAACCATAAGACCAATGCTAACACCAAGAAAGGCGAGCAAGGCGCTAAGAGCGATAAATGGCTGAGTTTTATCAAATCTTAAATATTTAAAAAGTAGGTACTTTGGTAAGCTTGTCATCAAATAGCCTTTAAAAGATTAAGGCGCTTTGGCGCCTTAAAAGTAGAAATTTTAAGCAAATATGCCTTTTTTAGGGCCACTTTTGCCGTGGCAATCTTTATATTTTTTACCGCTTCCGCAAGGGCATGGAGCGTTTCTTGGTATCTTTTTTTCAGGCGTGAAATTTTCTTCTTCGCCTTGGTTATTATAGCTTAGGGGCTCATTTTCAGCATTTTGGCTAGCTTCTAGCATCATCCTGGCTTGCTCTTCTTGCTCCTCACGGCTCTTAAATCTAACAACTTGAAGCGTCTTAACGCTCTCAGTTTTTAGCCTACCAACTAGCTCCATAAAGAGGTTGTAGCTCTCTTTTTTATACTCCACTAATGGATCTTTTTGATTATATCCTCTTAGACCGATGCCAGTTTTTAGGATATCCATCTGATAAAGGTGCTCTCTCCACGCATAATCAAGTACTTGAAGATAAAAAATTTTCTCTATATCTTTTCTTTGCACTTCATTTAGTACACTCATCTTTTCGTTATATCTAACATCTAAAATTTGCGCTATTTTCTCTACTAGTTCATTATACTCTAGCCCTTTTAGCTCGCTCTCGTCGATCTCTTCGCCACAGTCTGCAAGGATGATAGAGCATAAATTTTTAATGTCAAAGTCATCTTTCAAGCCGCCATGAAAAATTTCAGCCGTATCAAGTAAATTTGTAGCGTATTCAACTCTGTTTTGAGCTATTTTTTCGCTCATATCGTAGTTTTTATCAAGTAGCTCATCGCGGTATTTGTAGATAGTCTTTCTTTGCTCATTTGCCACGTCGTCATACTCAAGCAAATGTTTTCTAGCCTCAAAGTGCAAGCTCTCAACTTTCTTTTGAGCGTTTTCAACAGCCCTTGTCACCATGCGGCTCTCGATGCTTTCGCCCTCGTCGATACCAAGCCTATCCATGATCGCTTTTATGCGGTCGCTACCAAAAATTCTTAAAAGATTGTCCTCCAAGCTTAGATAAAATCTACTCATAC
This sequence comes from Campylobacter concisus, assembly GCA_018375265.1. Taxonomy (GTDB): domain Bacteria; phylum Campylobacterota; class Campylobacteria; order Campylobacterales; family Campylobacteraceae; genus Campylobacter_A; species Campylobacter_A concisus_AB. The sequence goes on from JAHADO010000024.1 coordinate 3,828, forward strand.
CAGGGTCGCCCTGACGTCCAGCACGGCCACGGAGCTGATTATCTATCCTTCTACTTTCGTGCCTTTCGGTGCCGATGATATATAAGCCGCCAAGGTCTCTCACCTCGTCATTTATCCTGATATCAACACCACGTCCAGCCATGTTTGTAGCGATAGTCACAGCACCTTTTACGCCAGCTTGTGCGATGATCTCGGCCTCTTTTTCGTGGTTTTTAGCATTTAGCACAGAGTGTGGGATGCCAGCTTTTTTAAGCATCTCGTGAAGCACCTCACTACGCTCGATACTTGCAGTTCCTACAAGCACTGGCTGACCTTTTTCGTGAGCCTTTTTAATCTCGTCGATGACCGCTTTAAATTTCTCGTTTTGAGTTTTGTAGATAAGGTCGTTTTGATCAATCCTCTTAACTGGCACGTTTGTAGGTATCGAGATAACTTCAAGGTTGTAAATTTGAGAAAACTCAGTGGCTTCTGTCTGAGCCGTACCAGTCATGCCTGCAAGTTTTTTATACATCCTAAAGTAGTTTTGATATGTTGTATCAGCTAGCGTTTGGCTCTCTTCTTGAATTTTCACGCCCTCTTTTGCCTCAAGCGCTTGATGAAGTCCCTCACTAAAGCGCCTGCCCTCGCTTAGACGTCCTGTAAATTCATCAACAATAACAACCTCACCATCTTTTACAACATAATGAACGTCTTTTTCAAAGAGATTGTGAGCTTTTAGAGCTTGATCTAAGTGGTGGCTTAGCACGGCGTTTTCAAGGTTGTATAAATTTTCAACCCCAAAGAGCTTTTCAGCCTTGCTTATGCCAGCTTCTGTGATCATTATCGTTCTATTTTTTTCATCTACTATAAAATCCCCCGTTGGCTTTGAGCCTGGCACGTTTGGATCGGCTGGAGTGCCTCTGGTAAGCTGTTTTGCGACTTGATCAGCTCTTATGTAGCCATCAAGCGTGCGGTTTGTTGGACCAGAGATGATAAGTGGCGTTCTAGCCTCATCTATCAAGATACTATCGACCTCGTCCACGATGACGAAGTTATGGCCTCTTTGCACCTTTTGGCTAGCTTCAAATTTCATATTGTCACGAAGGTAGTCAAAGCCAAATTCTGAGTTTGTGCCGTATGTTATGTCGGCGTTATAGGCAGCTTGTCTTACCTCATCGTCGTATCCGCCGCTTAGTATCACATCGACGCTTAAGCCTAAAAAGTTGTAAAGCTCGCCCATTTGCGTCGCGTCACGCTTTGCAAGGTAGTCATTTACTGTTACTACATGCACGCCCTTGCCACTCATCGCGTTTAAGATAACTGGCAAAGTCGCAACCAAGGTCTTGCCCTCGCCTGTCTTCATCTCGGCGATCCTGCCCTCGTTTAGCACCATACCGCCGATTAGCTGCACATCAAAATGGCGCATCTTAAGCACCCTTTTACTAGCCTCTCTAACTAACGCAAAGACATCATTTAAAATTTGATCTAAAGTGACTTTCTCTTCGACGACTTGGGCTTTTAGCTCATTAAATTTGATCTTAAGCTCATCGTCACTCATCTTTTCATACGTAGGCTCAAGCGCATTTATCTGCGCCACACGTTTTATGTATTTTTTGACTTCTCTATCGTTTTTCGTGCCAAAAATCTTTCTAAATACCGATGAAATCATTACTTTACCTTCCTAAATTTTTAAACTTTGGATCTTAGCATAGTTTAACTATTTATTTAATTAAACTGGGCTAGAATACGCCAAAAAAGGATAAAAAATGAGAAAATTTTTGATAGCTTCTCTCGTTGCGGTTTGCTCATTTGGCGCTGGCTTAAATTTTAAAAGCCTGCAAAGTGACTTTACTCAAACTGTTTTTAGTGAAGGCAAGAGTGTAAATTATAAAGGTAGATTTTACGCCAAAAGCGACAACACCGCACTTTGGATATATGAAAGTCCAACACCAAAGAGAATTTACTTTGACAAAGACAAGGTGGTCGTGATCGAGGATGAGCTTGAGCAAGCCATCATCTCAAGACTAGATAACACGCCAAATTTGACGCAGGTCTTAGCTCATGCAGAGCAAATTCAGCCGACACTTTATAAGGCGATATATGACGGGGTTGAGTACTTTATAACGATCAAAAATACGCTTCCAACGACGATTGATTATAAAGACAAACTCTCAAATAAGATAAAAATCACTCTAAGCAACCCTGTAAAAGACGCGCTCATCCCAAAAGAGACGCTAACTCCGGTTATCCCACAAGGTTACGACATCGTAAATCAATAAATTTGGCTAGCTTTTAGCCAAATTTACTCACTTCTCTCCGAAGTCTTTTCCAAATTCTTGCACATTATTTAGATCAATAGGCTTTTGCACCACATCATTTGGGTCAGGTGCAACGATGATCTCATTACCTTTTTTCTTCTTTTCTGGCTTTGTCATCACATCTTCATTTACGCTTGGATCAGAGCATAAATTTTGGCTTTTTATCGCTTTTATGATCTCGCTTAGCTCCAAATTATTTATCACTTTGATGTTTAAAATAAGCACATCATCGATATCAAGCGAGTGCTTTTTGGCTGCGTATTTCATAAAGAGCTCTTTAAATTTCTCTTTTCCCATTGAGGTGAGGATGTCCTCCACGTAAAAGCTGCCAACAACGACGTTTAGCGCATCAAGCACGTATGCTTCATTCTCCTCCACATCACGTCCGACAACTTCAAGGTTCATGCTTATCTTTTTTGTTAAATTTTGTCCAGCTTTTGAGTAGATATCTGTTTGAAAGTCACTCACTTTTAGCACGTCTGCAAATGCAAAAACGCCAAAAACAAGGCTTAAAAATAGCTTTTTCATAAACTCTCCTTAATATGCAAAAATACGTTTTCTTGGTAAAATTTCTTAACTTCGTCGTCAATTTTAACCACTTTTCTTAAATGCTGCCTAAAATCACTTTTCTTATCATAAAAAAGTTTTAAATTTTTAGGATTTACCGCGCGAGAAAGTGCGACGTAGAGCTGCCCTTTGGCAAAGATGTGGTTGATGTTGCAAATGAGCGAATTTATACTCATGCCTTGAGACTTATGGATAGTTAGCGCATAGGCAAGCTTAAATGGAAACTGATAAAGCGAAGCCTGCACGTTCTCCTCGATCTCGTCTTCGTTTAAATTTAGCGCGCAAAAGTTATAAGCGCACTTTTCTATCTCGCAGATCTCACCGCTATCTTTTTGCACGATCACACTTGATATGGCGCCATTTTCTTTTAAAATTTGCATGATCTTACCTTGCTCGCCGTTGTAGTACTCGCCCCATTTATTTGAAGTAAAGATGATTTTTGCGCCTATTTTCATCTCCAAATTTCGTGAGATATTTAGCGTATTTGCCCACTTTTCAAACTCTTTTTTATCTAAATTTTCATCCATAACAAGCACGTCCGAGTTTGAAATTTCAAGTGGCGCATTAAGCGCAAGAAGTCTTTTTTGATTTAGCATCTCAGCCTCGGCATTTCTTCCAAAAAGCACGCTAGTCTCGCTGTCTGGCTCGATAGCTCCCACTCGCAAGCTCTCGATGTAGGTCATCATCTCATCATCTAGCTCACCAACTCTAAGACGAGAGAGAATTTCATAAAATTTAAGATCATTTGTGCGTTTTGAGACGAGCAGCTCAACATTTGTAAATTTCATATCCTCCCACGCACTGGAGTTAAAGGCGTATAAAAAGTTAAAAAGTTTGCTCTCATTTTGCTCTTTTTGCACGGGTGGCAGCTGATAAAAGTCGCCCACTATAAGCACCCTGCCCTTAAATTTAGAGGTAAGCAAGCGGTATCTTATCATCTCCATCACATTTGAGCTAACCATCGAAATTTCGTCTATTACAAGCAGATCGCAGGCATCTAGCATATTTCGTAGCTTGCCTAGCTTATCTTTTTGGCGGTAGTCAAGCCGTCTTAGCTCCTCGTAGTCCTTGCAGTAGCCAAATTTAAAAAAGCTATGCAAGCTCACGCCCCCAAGGCTAACAGCGCTTATGCCAGTTGAGCCAAGGATGACGACATTTTTGAAATTTTCTTTGTAGTGTCTGATGATGGAGGCGGTTAGATAGCTCTTGCCAACACCGCCACCGCCAGTTAAAAAGACATTTGAGCGAGATAAAATTTCTAAAATTTGATCTTTCATCTACTCAAACATCTCTGGGCGATACTCAAAATGCATCGTATCAAAGTGCTTCCAGCGTCCGCCCCAGATAAATTTATGCTTTTCAAATACTCGCACGATCTTTTCAGGGATCAAGTTCTCATAACCCTTGCTCCACTGCCAGTAGTGGCTCTTTTTTACATTTATATCGATCGCGATGCCGTAGCTGTGCGCGCTTAGGCGGTTTGTGCCAGCGATGATGCGCCACTTAAATGTCCCGCCTGGATCTTTTAGGTATTCAAGTAAATTTGGATCGCTCTTTGCCATTTCATTTAGCTCATTGCTCACCTCTTGCAAGGCAGCTGCGGCGCCATTTTTAGAGTTAAATTTCAAAGGCAAATTTAAAAAATCCTTTAGCCAGATGACATCAACCAAATTTGCTTTTACCTCATTTTCGCTTGAGCCATAAATTTTGCCTAAAAGCTCGTAGTTTCTGCATCTACCAGCATCACTTAGTGCTGTGCTAAGTGGTGAAAACGCAGCGTAATCAAGCGCGTTCATATCCTCTATATCAGCGCCAGTGCTGCACTCTTCATCTTTTTGTTTAAAATCATCATAGACTAAACTCGTGCCATCACTAAATTTAACCAAATTTTCTTCTATCTTTACGCCATAAGCTCGCTGCAAAGCCGACATCTTTCTAGCCTTATCTAGCATCCCTTGCTCAGGCCTCATCACATTTATAGAATCAACCTTAGAAATTAGCAAATTTGCACTTTGTATGTCGCTTCTATTTTGTCCGATATTTAGCGTAGTTATCGCGGTCGCTCCGATTAGCGCGCGGCCATTGTTTGCAGTCTTTAACCCCCAAGCATCATGCACGACGTAGATATCATCGCCCTTGTATCCAGCATAGAGCATGATGTGACCTGGTAGATGCACGAGCGTGAGATATGGCACGCCCTTTTCTTTTATCTCTTTGCTCTTTGCAGCGTTACTAAGACCTTTTAGATTGATCTTCTCTCCCATATTTGCCTGCGCCCTTGAGTTCCTAGGCAACCACACGCCAAAGCTTGCTAGCAAGTCTTTTGTAAAAAGCGAGCAGTCTCTTAGCTTATCCACCCCGCCCCAGCCATAAGGCTGAGTAAGAAGTGAGCTAAGAATAGTTTTTAAATTTGAGTCATTAAATTTAAGTGGAAAAAGGGCGCTAAAAGACTTTGGGAGGACAAACTCCCTAAGCATATTTCTTACATAAATTTTGCCGTAGTAGTTTTTGTCATCTTGCGCTAAAACTGGCAGTATCGCGCCGACACGTGAGTAAAATAAAAAGTTTCCGCCCTTGTCATAAACTGGCATCTTGTCGGTTTTTATCGTGACAAAGCTTGATTTTTGATAGGCAAGCGCCTCTTCATCGCTTATAAATTTGATATCTTCAACCTTCACCCAGCCCCAAACCGCATCATCACTCACAAACGCCCACGCCCTGTCTTTTGAGAGGTGCGATACAAAGAGCGGATGAGCGATGCTTAGGGTGGATTCTTGCAAATAATCAAACGGATAGCCCTCACCTGGAGTTTGCGGGTTTAAAAATATCGGCTCGTCGGTTGGAAAATTTCTTACAGCTGTGTTTGCTGAAGTTAGAGCATAAGCTGAAATTTGCAAAAAGCCAGCGAAATTTGCATTCTCCTTTTGTGCGTCAAACCAGCTTTGAGGTATCTGCCTAAAATTTGAGCCAAAATACTTTCTTTTCTCGCTTGGTTTATATACATTAAACGCCCAAAAAGCGTCGTTTGGGTTAAATTTTACGCCTCTTAGAGTAAAAACTTTAAATCTTCTTTTTAAAATTTCATCTTGAGCAAAGCTCGCACTTTGCATATTTTGAGGTAGCGACGAGGCGTCTTGTTTTACTTCAAATTCAAGCAAGCTGATGCGCTCATTTGGCTTATAGACATTTTCGTCTGGCAGGGCATTTTGCTGCTTGTTTGGCTCTGGTTTTGTTGTCTGCGAACAACCCAAAAACAAAGCAACACTAAGTGCTAAAAATATACCTTTTTTCAAATTTCTTCCTTATCCTTAAATATAGCTTCGACGATCAAAACAAAGATATAAAACATCTTTTCATCGTTGTTTTTACAAATTTGCTTCATCGTCTCGTTTTGGTCCCTGACCTTTATATCGTTTGATCTTAAAATTTCTGCAATGTCTGAGCCAAATTTCTTTGAAATTTCCCCAACTTTGACATCATTTAGCGCGTTTAAAAACCTTGTCGTGTTGCAGTCCATCTGAACTGGCTTATGCTTTAAGATATTTTTAAACTCAAGGCTTAGCTTTTTTAGCTTTTTCTTCTTGACGTAGCTGTGGATTATGGTGAGAACAACCAAGCTAAAGCCAAAGAAAATGTGCAAATTTAGCGAAATTTCGCTCATCTCTCCCTTTAAAAAGAGCACGCCACTCGCAAAAAGCCCCACCACGCAGACAAAAAGTAGCAGCAAGATGATGTATTTAAAGATCACCTCGAGCCAGACGTTATCTTTTAACCTCTCAAACATCAAGCCGCCCTATCTCATCTTCGCTAAAAACTAAAATTTCATTTTCTTTTAGCAGTTTTGCCGCTACGCCGTCGCCTAAAATGAGCTTTTTAGTAAAGCTTCCATCATAAATTTGCCCGCTCCCACAGCTTGGACTTCTAGCTTTTAAAATAGCCTTTTTGCAGCCATTTAGCTTAGCTATCTTTAGGCAAATTTTAGCTCCATTTGTGAAATTTTCGCTCACATCTTTGGCGGTTTTTGTGACGACTAAGCCACCTTTCATCTCAGCTGGCTCTCTTGGCGTGCTAAGTCCGCCAAAAACCTCTGGGCAGACAAAAAGCAGATGATATTTTTTTGAAATTTCATCTAAAATGCCACTATCTAAAAGGTTGTTTTCGCCATTAAATTTGCAGTTTATGCCAGCCAGACAAGCGCTTATTAAGACCTTTTCTCTCAAAGCCCAGCTTCTTTTAAAAGCTCGCTAGCATAAATTTCACGAAGTTTGCTTGAGATTTCGCCC
>JAHADO010000025.1 GCA_018375265.1 Campylobacter concisus
CTGCCATTTGCACCAAGCTTAGCGCAAAGTGCTTCGTCATCAAGCAAAATTTTTATCTTACTAGCAAGATCACTTGCGTCTTTTACCTTGCATAAAAGCCCGTTGTAGCCGTCCTTTACAGCTTCATTACAGCCTGTCACGTCACTTGCAACGACTGCTTTAGCCATGCTCATCGCCTCTAAAACCGTTCTAGGAAAACCCTCTTTGTAGCTTGGCAAAGCCAGCAAGTAAGAAGCTTTTAAAAGCTGTGGTATGTCGTTTCTAGCGCCAAGATATCGCACCTTGCCACCTTTTAAAAAGCTCTCGTCTGCGGTTGATTTATTACCAGCAAAGCCCTCGCCCACAAAGACAAATTCGCAGTTTTTATAGCCATTTAAAATTTCTGCTGCCTCGTAAAATTCACGAACGCCCTTGTGCCACATGGCTCTGGCGATCATTAAAATAACCTTTTTTTCACCCAAGTCCGCTGCCTGCGTGATAGCTGGGTCAAATTTAGCAGTATCCACGCCGACACTTTTTATGCGGTACACTTTGCTTTTATCTATCAAATTTCTAGAGATCAGATAGTCTGGATCTGCGTCATTTACGAAGATGCAAGCATCAGCTTTTGCAAAAGAGAGCTTATAAAGGCTCTCCATGACAAAACGCACGGCCTTTGTCTTAATATCATCATCGATATAAAAGCTGCCAAGGCCTTCGACCAAATTTATCACGTGCTTTATGCCAGCGTTTTTAGCAGCAAACGTGCCAAAGACATTTGACTTGTGAGCGCCAGTTTGCAGCAGGTCTAAATTTAGCTCGCCTAAAATTTGAGATAGTTTTTTTGAGTTATTTATCACAGTTAGCGGATTTAGGCTCGCCTTATCAAGCTCGTAGGTGACGGTGTGAAAGCTTTTAGCAAGCTCATTAGTGAAATTTCCTTTTGGAGCGATAGCAAAAACCTCATGCCCCATATCTTTTAAAGCCTGCATTATAGGGCGTCTAAAAAAGTGTATGCTCATATCAGCGTGGCTTAAAAATCCTATCCTTGCCATCTCTACCTCTTTAGTTTATAAACTTTTGCCGCCCCGTCAAGTATGACTGGCTCAAAGACCTTTGGATCGTATCTTTCAAGCACGAAAAGCTGGATGTAGGCGCTATTTAAAATGCTCTCATCAAGGATGATAAATCTGCCATAATCCCTCATATAAATGACAGAAATGTTTGAGCTTTCATTATTTTTATACTCTTTTACATTTAGCTTGCCAGCCTCGTTGTACTCGGTCTCTATGAAAGATATTAGCGGTAAGACCTTGCCATCATAGATCAAACTTGTGACATCACTTGTTAGAGTAAATCCGCCACTTAGCCTAATGCCCTTTTCACTTTGCGAGATCGCTCTTGTTGTGACAAAAAGTCCGTTGTTTAAATTTTTACCGCTTTTTAGATCGATCTTGCTAAACTGCAAAATGGTTGGAAAGATGCTAAGCATCCTATCTGGCAGGTAATAATATATCTCTCTGCTCTTTGCTGGCAAGCTAAAATTTGCCTCTTTTATCTCGCTAAAAAACTGATCAACGCTTAAATTTCTATCTTTTAAAATTTGAGCCAAGTTGCCATTAAAGTGCTCTTTGAAATTTCGCTCAGTGTATTCTACATCAAGCCTTGCCATATTTGCCGAGCTCATCTCGTCGCTTCCAAGCGCAAAACTCACGGCAAAATTTTCACGTCCAAGGTGCTTTCCGCCGTCAATTAGCGTCTTAACATCACTGTAATATCTAATCGGATATCCATAGTCCCACCACGCAAGCACGTAGTCTTCGCGTCCTGCGATGCTTTTTAGCTTGTTTAAAATTTCAACCTCTTTATTTACAAAGACTGGCTCAGCCTTGTAGCCATAGATGTGAATGAGCGCTGGAGCAAGCACAAGAGCTGCTATGAAGGCTCTTATGAGATTTAGCACGGCTCCTTTTAGCTTTAAATTTGCAAGCACAAACTCCACTAAGTAGCCAAAGCCAAGCGCCATGATAGGCACGGCGTAAATGGTAAATCTAAGGCCACTTTTAAAGGCCAAAAAGCCAAGTGCGAGCATGCCAAGCGAGACAGCAAATGAGCGGTGCTTGTAGCAAAAAAGAGCGACGCCAGCAAGCGAGATCAAAAATGTTATGACATTTGCGCTGATCCTCTCGCAAAATAGCGTAAAATCAACGACGCTTGACTCTTGGATAGTTTGATTGACATTAAAAAAGTGAAAGCTCATGCCGCCAACTTCAGGCGCATCCCTAAAGACGTAAAATTTAAGCTGAAAAATTATCGGATTTAGCCCGCCACGGATGACAAAGATAACAAAGATAATCGCCAAAATGCCAAGAGCAATTTTTAAATTTATCACCTCTTTTTTAAGTAGGTAAAGTGCGTAAATAACGATAACAGCGATAAATTTAAGCGTTAGATCAAGGTTTGAGATAGCAAGTAAAAGCAGCGAAATTTCAAGGTAAAAAAGTGGATTTTTCCTATCAAAAATGAGCGTGTAAAGTAAAAATAGCCCAGTTAAAATGCTAATAAGCGAAAACGCGCTCATATACCACCACATATAGATAAGCACGCTTAGAGGTGCTATTATCAGGCTCTTTGCGTCCTTTTTCTCAAGCACTCTAACAAGCCCCCAAACGACAAAAACGCTAAGCGGGATGATGAGCATGTCGGTGTCGTAATATCCTGCCATCGTGCGGTTATAGTAGCTATTTGCGATCACTGCAAGAAGTGCAGCGATGAAGCCAGCCATTTTTGCTTTGTATTCATTTGCGATCAAGATAACAGGCACGGCCACAAGCGACGAAAAAAATACACTCATATAAATCATCGCTGTCTCAAGCTTGACGCCTAGAAATTTCACGATCCAGTAAGTAAGCGTCGAGAGCGGATAGCCATAGTAGCTAAGGTCGTTTTCTTGGTGAAAGCCAGCTAGCATATCCCTTGCTCCCTCGGCAAATGCGTAGCCGTCGTTTGTGCTGATCATCAGCTCGTTGTTCCAGAAAAAGACTGGATACTCGCTCGCCCAAAAGACCCAGTAAAGCCTGCAAACCATGCCAAAGATGACCGCGGCAAATATCATGAGGTATAAAGAGTAATTTTTAAAAAATAAATTTCTATTCATTAGGATTTTCCAAAAAATTTATAAGCTCGCTCGCTATATTTTCACTATCAAAAAATTTAGCCCGATTATACGCAACATTTTCAAAATTTTGCCTTATTTCACGCTCGTTAAGCACCTTTATCATCGCCTCTTTCATCGCATTTTCGTCATCAACTGGCACTAAAATACCAAACTCGCTATCGCCCAAAAGCTCCTTTGCGCCGCTCTTGTGCTCGGTTGAGATGATAGTTTTCTCGCATACTAGTGCTTCAAGCAAGACATTTGAAAAGCCCTCAAAACGCGAGGCACAAAGCAAGCAAGAGGCGTTTTTTATATGCCTAAAAGGATTTTTATCAGTGCCAAGAAGCCTTACTCGCTCACCCACGCCAAATTTGTCTATCAAATTTTGCAGCTCATCCTTTAAAGGCCCTTTACCAAGGATGCCAAGCGTGGCGCGAGGGTCGTTAATTGAAGCTATTATTTTTATTAACATGGCTTGATTTTTACCGCTATCAAGGCGACCTATGTTTATGAAAAATGGCTTAAAATCGCCATCAAGTGGCTCATCTTTTAGCAAATTTATAGTTTTTAGATCAAGGGCGTTATAAAGCACCTTTGTTTTTGCTTCGCTCATGCCAAAATTTCGTACCAGATCCTCTTTGTTGCCAGCCGCATTTGCGAGGATTAGATCAGCTTTTTTATAAAGATGAGTGAGTAAAAATTTATTAACTCGCCCGCTTAGATCGTTTTTATATAGGATCGACGGGCAGCTTCGCTCACTGATAACTAGCCTAGCCTTTAGCCCTAAAATCCTAGCGACCCCAGCGATATAGCAAGGGCGGTTCATCAGCACAAACTGCGTGTCGATGCCCAAAATTTGACAGAGCTTTTTATATTTAAAGGCAAGCATTGGCATCGCTAAAAAGAGCCTTGCAAGCTTCTTTAGCCCACTCTCATAAGGGTCGCTATTTTCTATAAAGTGGATCTGCACCTCGCTTGGGATCTCGTAAGCGATGACCTTGCTCATTAAGATGAGATGAACTTCATAACGTTTTACCAAAAATGGCAGTAAATTTGCCACATTTCGCTCAGCCCCGCCAGGCCCCATAGAGTATAAAAAAACGGCTAATTTTTTCACTTGCTAACAACCTTTTTTATAAATTCTCGCCACTTTTTGATGATATTTTCTTTGCTAAATAAATTTGCACTTTCGCTGGCATTTTTTGCTAGTTTTTGCCTTAAATTTTCATCTTTTAAAAGCATCTCAAGCTTATCTTTTAGATCATTTGCATCGCCATTTTTAAAGATAAGCCCGTCTGTGCCCTCTCTAATAAGCTCTCTTGCGCCCACGGTGTCGCTACTTAGCCTAGCGCAACCAAAAGCGCCTGATTCTATTAGCACATTTGAAAGCCCCTCACTTCTTGAGCTAAGAGTAAAAATTTTTGCCTCGCTATAAAGCTTACTAACATCGCTCATGTGACCTAGAAATTTGATGTTAAGCCCTAAATTTGACGCCATTTGCTTTAGCTGCACTTCTTGCCTGCCGCTGCCTGCGATCTTTATCTCCCAGCCATCAAGCAAGCTCTTATCCACCTTGCTAAGTGCCTCAAAATAGATATCATAGCCCTTTACCGCCTCCAGCCTTGCCACGCTTAAGATGACATTTTGCTTCTCGCAAATTTCAGGCACGTCGATAAAAAGTGGATTGTGGATGACCTCGCGATTTTTGGCAAATTTATAGTAGTCGTAGTCGCTTTTACTTAGCACGCTTAAGCCATCTACAAAACGGTAGCTAATATCACGCATAGCGCTTGCGATTTTGCTTTTTAGGTAGCTATGCTCGTGATGCTCGGTTGCTATTAGTTTGCTCTTTAGCCCAGCATTTGCCAGCACGCAAGCGACGTTTGTCCAGTCGATAAAGCTAATTATCAGATCAGCTTTTTGCTCCTTAAAAAACGCTCTAAGAGCGAGGATTTTTTTAAATTTTAAAGCAAGCCCTGAGCCAGTGACGCTAACATTTATGATATTTATTTTTTCACTAAATTTATAAAGTCCAAGGTCCTCTTCAAGAAGAGCGATAGTGATCTCATTGTCTTTGCAAAGCTCATTTGCAAGCACGTTTAGCACGCGCTCGGCTCCACCATTTCTAAGTGCGGCTATGACAAAAAGAATTTTCACTTCACACCTCCAAGCCTTAAAAGCTCCAGCCATTTTTTATAAATTTGCTCCACGCTAAACTCATCAAGTCTAGCCCTTGCGTTTTTAGCAAATTCGCCCATTTTTGCCTCATCTTGCAGCAAATTTGCAAGCTTTTTGCTCATCTGATCAGCGTCATTTATCTCGCAAAGTAAGCCATCAAAACCATCTTTTATAAGCTCTTTTGCCCCGCTAGTTTTTGTCGCAACCCGCACGCAGTCGTAGTTTATCGCCTCTATCAAGGTGTTTCCAAGACCCTCGAAATTTGAGCAAGAGAGCAGCACCTTTGCCCTTTTATAAAGCGAAGCGATGTCGCTTACATTGCCTAAAAACTCTACATCAGCGCCCAAGCTTTTGGCTAAATTTTCTAAATTTGCTCTCTCGCCGCCATCTCCAGCGACAGCAAATTTATAGCCGCTTTGCTTTAAGCTTGCAGCCACTCTTACAAACATTTCGCAGTTTTTTATCTTATTTAGCCTGCCAACAAAGATGACTAAATTTTCTTTATCAAAGCTCTCACTGCGTATCTCTTCAAAGAGTGGGTTGTAAATTTTCATCACATTTTTGCAAAATTTAGAGTAGTAGTCTAGATCCTCGTCGCTTAAGACGCTAAGTGCGTTTGCAAATGGATAGCTTATGCGTCTTAGCACCTTAAAGATCGTCCTTTTTGGCGCAAGATAGTTTGTGTGCTCACTTATGATTATAGGCGTTTTTAGCCCAGCTGAGCTAAAGAGCACCAAAGTATTTACGGCGTCTAAAAATGATATCACATCGTCAAATTTACCCTCTCTTATGAGCGCCCTTAAAGCAAGCACCTTTGAAACTCTCTTTTTTAAATTTCCAACCAAGCCAAGCTCATCAGCCCCAACGCCTAAATTTATGAGCTTCACGCCACTTGCTAGCTCGTAAAATGGCTCATCCTTGTCAAATTTAACAAGGCTTACATCGTGATCCACGCTAAATCTTGATGCGATCACCGCGCAAACCCGCTCCGCACCGCCACTTCTAAGCGTTGATGTGACAAATAATATCTTCATACGCCAAACCTTTGTTTTATCTTCACTCTAAGCTTTGAAAGTGCTGGTAAAATGCCACTTGGAAGCGGGCTAAGCAGTAAGAAAATAAACGCTTCTTTGCTAAATTTAATACTAAGACTTTTAAAGATACACCTTAGCATCAGCCCATATTCGCCTGCTATTTTGGCGTAGTAAGCGGCGTTTTTATACTGCATAGCTAAAAATTTTGGCTCATTTTTTATAGCTATATCGTAGTGCAAATTTGCCGTTTTTATGTAGGCGTTTGCAACGTTTAACGCGTGTTTGCTGGCATTTAGCGTCGCACTATCACTTCTTGCGATGCGGTAGATGTAAAGTGGCTTTTTAAGATAAAAGACATTTTTTTCAAAAAAGCGGATATAAAGCTCATTTTCGCCGCCAAAACTGCTCTCATCAAATCTAAAGTCGTCTATAAATTCACGCGAAAAAAGTTTAAAATACTCGCCATTTATCCGCCCGCAGTGATAATCAACCTTGCTCATATCCCCACTCTTGCTATATGGGCTTCTACCAGCCACGACCTCGGTCATCACGCCATCTTTTTCACAGATCGCGTCTGCAAAAACGCACGAATACTCGCCACTTTTTAAAATTTCATAGCACAAAGCAATCGCTTCTGGCAAAAGCTCATCGTCATCGTCAAGCAAGCAGACAAACTCGCCTGTTGCGTTGTCAAAGCCATTATTTTTGTTGCCATTTGGACTTTTTTTGTGAGTGCTGTTTTTTACAAATTTGATCCTAGCATCGTTAAAACTCTTGCAAATTTCGCTTGCACTCTCGTCATCGCCGTCGTCAGTGACTATGATCTCTAGGTTTTTATAGCTTTGAGCTAGAGCGCTTTTTATGGCCTTTTGCAAAAGCTCTGGACGCTTGTAAGTCGCGGTTACGATGCTGATTAATGGCTCGCTCATTTAGTCCCTTTTAAAAATTCTATCATAGCCCTGAAGCTTTTCAAGGCGTGAGAAAAGTATAAATTTAAATGTTTTTATATAGGCCTTTAAATTTGCATTGTACCCTCTCTCAAGCCTCTCGCCCTCGATATTTGAGCCACTTAGATCAGTTGGATGCGCGAAAAGATCGCAAAAATACATCTGCATATCATTAACGCCTAGCAAATAGTCCCAAACATCGGTCGTGCAAAGCGCACGTTTATGAATTTCAAGCAAATTTTTAGCACTTTTTTTAGTTAGCACATAAGCCCCTGCTCTATAAATGCTTGAAAATGAGTGTTTTGAGACCTGCCAAAGTGGCTTACTTAGGCTAGTATCCACCTTTTTGCCAAAGGCACTAAACCTGCCCTCCAGCCCATCTTGCATACCACATATGAGCACGCTGTTTTCAGGCATCTTGCTAGCTGCCAAAAAGGCCTCTTTTATCGCTAGGTCACCCCCTATCACGTCATCTTCAAAGATGAGGGTAAATTTCGCATCACTTGCCAAAAATGCCTCATAAGCCTTCACGTGCGAGAGCGAGCAGCCAACCTCTGCTGGGCTTAAAACCTTGCCATAAGCTTTAAATGATGGCGAAATAATCTTGTAGTACTCCTTCGCGTTTAGCTCCCTGCCATCGACTGCGTCTATTAGATTAAAGCTATCATAAGAGCTAAATTTCTGCTGCAAAAGCTCACGCCTTTTGGTATCTTTTGCCAAAGAGATCAGATAAATTTCATTCATTTAAGACCTTTTAAATTTTTTTAAAATTTTACGCCAAACTATGCCTCGCTCGAAGGCATTAAAAAACAAAAAATATCCCAAAATATAAGCTGCGCCGGCGTAGATCGCAGCAAAGATAGCAAATTTTAACCAGTTATCTAGGCTCACAAAGTCCTTGCAGGCAAACATCGCAAGCACACAGAGCGCAAAAACGGCTAAATTTTTAAAATAAACTCCGTAAAATGTGGTGAGCTTCACCTCTAAATTTAAGGCGGCATTTATAAGGTCAAAGCCAAGAATTCTTATGCTATAAAAAATGGCTGCGACGATGACGATGCCATAAACGCCGTAGCCACTAAATTTAAGCAGTACGATCTGCGCTATGATCGTGCTAATGCCAAGTATGGTGTTCGCAATGGCTGGTCGGCGAAGCTTGTTTGTTGCGCTATCAAGGTTAAAAAGCGAAAAAACAAAGCTTATAAAGACAATGGGCACTAGCGTGATCATCGAGATGTTGTAGATAAATTTAACCTCATCAGCACTTTTAAACGGCAGCCAAAGCGTGTAAAAATCAAGCCCGAAAACGACGAAAAACGCAGCCGGAGCGCTCATCACAAAAGCGATCACCTTCATCGAAAATTTAGCCTCGTTTATGAGGTCCGTGATCAAATTTTTAGAGTAAAGCTCGACAAATTTTGGTGCAAAGATACCGCTAAGCTGTGCCACAAAGCTCTCAAGTATGATAGGGGCGGCCTTGGCGACTGAAAGAAGGCCAGTGGCGTTTGCATTTACGAAAATGTTGCAAATAAATAGGTCCATACCTGTTAAAAGTATGCGGTTTAGCGCATTAAAGCTGTTCCAAATGCCAGAGCTTAAAAGCTCTTTGATCTTAGAAAAGTCAAATTTACTAAGGCTAAATTTTAACTCCGGCGTGATGCGAGCTGACATAAAAATGGTGCTAAAAAAGACAAAAAGGCTCGCCACAAGTGCTGAAATCGCGATATATGAGATAAATGGCTTAAAAAAGTAAAAAAGTGCGACGATAAGCGTTGCTAGGATCGCGCTTGAGATGGCGTTTCTGATGGAGAGCAGATAGAGCTTGTTTGTCACGAAGGCGCAGACCGTCAAAACGCCGTTAAATAGGCCGACACAGAAATTTATAAAGTAAAAAACAAGGGTCATTCTCACATCAAAAAGTAAATTTTCAGGGACATTTAAAAAGCTTTGCAAATTTAGTATGAAAACAGAGCTAAGCACCACGACAACGGCGCAAAAGAAGATATTTACAACAAGCACTGATGAGTAGTAGGTGTTTGCAAGGCTTAGATCTTTTTTGTGCCACGCATGAGCAACAAAGCGGCCGCTCACTGAGTTTATCGCCACGCTCACGACTGCTGCGTAGCTAACGATGGCGTTACTAAGGCCCACAAAGCCAAATGCCTCGTTGCCTAGGCTTTTTAAGATAAAAGGCGTTAGAAAGAAATTTATGCCCATTGATACTACAAAAACGACGATCGAGCTTATTAGATTGATTAGCATTAGACTTTTAACCTGTAAATTTTTACGCCACTTGAGATGATAAATGGCTCAAAGTATCGCTCATCTGCTCGCTCAAATATAAAAAGCTGCACAAGAGCCGAATTTAAAGCATTTTCATCAACTAAAACCACACGAGCATAGTCTTCTAAAAATAAAACAGAGATTTTCGCCTTTTCGTCGATAGTTTTCTCATCTATTTGCAGCTCTTTACCAGAGCCTTTTATCTTATAAAAGGACTTTACAGCCACTTTTTCGCCGTTATGTGTGATAAATTTTGGCTCTTTTAGTGGCAAGATATAGCCATTTCCAAGGTCTATGCCAGCCTCGCTAACGCTATTTATAGGGCTAATATAGTAAAAAAACTCCTCTTTTGGCTTCTCGCCGCTCATAACGTCGATGTAACTATATCTAAAGATGTTTGGGGCGATATCTATCATATCTGGCACAAGATAGTAAAAAACCTCTTTTTTTGCCATTGGCAAAGTGAAATTTGCGCTTTCAAGCTGGCTTAAAAAGAGGTTTAGATCGCTTGTGTTGTGATCTTTTAAAATTTCTTCTAGCTCTCTACTCTTTTTCTCAAACGAGATGTCGCTATACTCGCTCACTACTCTAGCTAGCTTGGCCGAAAATGCCTCATCTTTTCTTAATGCAAGGCTAACAAAATAGCCATTCTCGCCACCTTGCCTACCAGGATCATTTAGCGTCTTAACATCGGCAAAGTATCTTACCGCATATTCATAATCCCACCACGAAAGCACGTAGTCATCGCGCTTAGCAACCTTTTTTAACTGATCAAGTGCCATTGCCTCATCGTGCGTGATCAAAGTATGCGGTCTATAAGAGTAAGCGATCTCTAAATTTGGAGCAAGAGCAGCAGCCGCAAAGATAAAAAAGGATAAATTTTTAAGAGAATTTCTAAGGTCAAATAAATTTAAAAAAAAGTGTAAAAAATACCCAAAACCAAGTGCTACAAGTGGCGTTATATACATAGCAAATCTAACTCCGCCAAATAGCGATAAAGCGCCAAGTCCAAGAAGTGGCAAGCTAAGTAAAAATGGGCGAAATTTAAAGCAAAGCACCAGATATCCGATCACTGCAGCTAGCAAAATAAGGATATTTCCAGCCATGAAATAGACAAAGTATAAAGGACTAGCGCTTTTTACCTCATCGATTAGCGTGTATTCGCTTATAAAGTGAAATTTATTTGCAACCTCTGAGCTGCTTTTTAAAACGTAACTGCCAATCTTTGAAATGACAAAATCAAAACCACCAAAATAGATAAAAATAGCTAGCATAATAGCTAGAAAAATGCTTAAAATTTTGGGTGAAAGTAGTTTTTTATATTTGCAAAAAATGGCGTAAAATGAAGCAATAACCGCTAAATTTAAAATCAAAATTT
>JAHADO010000478.1 GCA_018375265.1 Campylobacter concisus
TGAGTTTTGATTTGCTAAATTTGGATATTTTTTTAGCTTTCTGCGATCTTTTCTTGAGAGCATCTTTGGGCTAAATTTCTCAGCATCAAAGCCGATAAAAAGATAAATTTCACCCCTTTTTATAGGCATTTTCAACTCTTTTTTTATACTCTTTTGCGCTTTTAAGCGCCTCTTTAAACTCGCCACTAACCGCCCTTAAAGCGTCATTTTTAAGCTCTATCTCATCTTTAAACGATCTAATCCTTGGCGTAAAAGCGACCTCATCCTCTCTAAAATCAGCATCTTTGAGATCAAAATTTAAATTACTTATTTTGCTATTTAAGATATGCAAGGCGCATTTTCTTGGTCCAAAGATGAAATTTCGCTCTTTTAATGCCTTTAAACTCCTTACCAAAATGCCGCCATAAAGCGCTGGCTCGCTCTTAAAAGAGATGTCAAAACCAAAATTGTGAAAGTAAATTTCGCCCGCCTCGCACGATCTTTTGTAGGTGTTTGCATCAAAGCAGGTGTAAATTTCAAGCTCGCTAAATTTATACTCCACACCGCTTGCAACAAGGATCTTGCTTTGCATCAGCTCACGCAAAAAGCCCTGAAATTTCGCGTCAAGATACGCCTTAAAACCTGCTATTTCAAGAAGCTCCTCTCTTTGGCTCTTATCTAAGCTTTTAAAACCATCTCGCCTAAGTGCTTTAAATTTTTCTTTGTCAAAATGACTTTGCTCCAAAAACTCACTAAGCATTGCCGATAGATCAAATTTTGCAAAATAGCTTTTAAGTAGCTCGCCTGATAGCATTTTTGCTCCTAATTTTTTGGCATATTTTAAGAAATTTAGCTTTTATATGCAAATGCTGGGTCTAAAAAATTTATAAAAAATAATTTTGATTTACAAAAAATAGCGAATTTTTGATTTAAAACTTATGCGAAGTACTGCATGCGTTTTACTCCAAAAAAGCAAATTTTAAAATTTTATGAGCGAGCATATCACGGCTCTAAATTTAGTGCTAAACGAAGTGCAGCCTAAATTTAGTAGTCTGCTAAGGCGAGTGAGT
>JAHADO010000026.1 GCA_018375265.1 Campylobacter concisus
TTAGTGCGACCGCGAAGTCAGCAATAAACGCATCTTCGCTTTCGCCGCTTCTGTGGCTCATTATGCAGCGGTAGCCGGTTCTTTGAGCAAGGCGGACAGTTTGCATAGTTTGCGTGACGGAGCCTATTTGATTTGGCTTGATGAGGATCGCATTTGCGATATTTTTCTCGATGCCCTCACGTAAAATTTTCTCATTTGTAACAAATAGGTCGTCGCCAACTAGCTGAACCTTGCTGCCAAGCCTTTTTGTAAGCTCAGCCCAGCCACTCCAGTCATCCTCGCTAAGGCCATCTTCGATAGAAAATATCGGATATTTTTCGCAAAGTTTTTCATAGTAGCTAATAAGCTCGTCGCTGCTAAATTTCTTGCCTTCAAGCTCGTATTTGCCGTCTTTGTAAAGCTCGCTTGAAGCGACGTCAAGGGCTAGCTTTATCTGGCTGCCTAGCTCATATCCAGCCTCTTTTACAGCTTGTGAGATCAGCTTTAGTGGCTCTTCGTTGTCTTTTAAATTTGGAGCAAAACCGCCCTCATCGCCGACAGCTGTGCTGTGTCCAGCTGCGTTTAGGATAGATTTTAGCTTGTGGTAAATTTCAGTTGCAGCTCTTAGTGCCTCGCTAAATGTGCTAAAACCAAATGGCATGATCATAAATTCTTGAAAATCAACGCTGTTGTTTGCGTGTGCGCCGCCATTTATGATGTTAAACATCGGCACTGGCAAGATGCTAGCGTTTGCACCGCCAAGGTAGCGATAAAGTGGGATATTTAGGCTCTTTGCAGCTGCGCGAGCTACCGCCATAGATACGCCAAGGACTGCGTTTGCGCCTAAATTTGAGTAGTTGTGCGTGCCATCAAGCTCAAGCATCTCAGCATCGACTGCCTTTTGATTGTAAGCATCAAGTCCTATCACTACTTCTGCGATCTTTTCATTTACGTTTGAAACAGCCTTTAAAACGCCTTTGCCAGCATATCTCTCGTCTTTGTCGCGAAGCTCGAGCGCCTCACGCTTGCCAGTGCTTGCGCCGCTTGGTACGATCGCGCTTGCCTCGGTTCCGTCGCTTAGTCTAACTGTCGCACGAACTGTTGGGTTGCCTCTGCTGTCTAAAACCTCGTGAGCTTCTACATCTTCAATAAATACCATTATTCATCTCCTGCTTCGTTTGTGTCGTCGTCTTCGTCTTTTGCGCCGCTGCTTATTAGGTGGTCTATCCCCATTGAGCCTTTGATCGCCGCTACTATCTCGTCAGAAATTTCTGGGTGCTCTTTTAGATAGGCTTTGGCGTTTTCTCTGCCTTGACCCAGTTTTTCGGCCTTGTAGCTAAACCACGCGCCTGATTTGTCGATGATGTCAAGTTTTACGCCATAGTCGATGATCTCGCCCTCTTTGCTCACACCCTCGCCAAACATGATGTCAAATTCAGCCACTTTAAATGGAGGCGCGACCTTGTTTTTAACGACTTTTGCTTTTGTGCGGTTGCCGATAGGCTCGTCGTTTTGTTTAAGTGTGGCTATCTTTCTGACATCGATCCTTACAGATGAGTAAAATTTAAGTGCATTACCGCCAGTCGTGGTCTCTGGCGTGCCATATCCCATCATGCCGATCTTCATACGAATTTGGTTGATGAAGATGACAGTTGTCTTCATCTTGCTTAAAATTCCAGTTAGCTTTCTAAGCGCCTGGCTCATTAGTCTTGCTTGCAGGCCAACGTGCTGATCGCCCATATCGCCATCTATCTCGCTCTTTGGAGTAAGTGCAGCGACGCTATCAACTACGATAAGATCGATCGCACCGCTTCTTGCAAGCGTCTCAACGATCTCAAGTGCCTGCTCGCCAAAGTCTGGCTGAGAGACATAAAGGTTGTCAGTATTTACGCCTAAGTTTGAAGCGTATTTTACGTCTAGTGCGTGCTCTGCATCGACAAACGCGCAAATTCCGCCAGCTTTTTGCGCTTCAGCGATGATGTGAAGTGTGAGCGTGGTCTTACCAGAGCTTTCTGGTCCGTAGATCTCGATGATCCTGCCTTTTGGAACGCCGCCTATGCCAAGAGCCAGATCAAGCCCTAGCGAGCCAGTCGGTATCGACTCGATGGCCTCAACCTCTTTGTCGCCAAGTCTTAAAAGCGTACCTTTGCCAAAAGCTTTATCGATCTGCTTTAGCGCAAGCTCAAGCGCTTTTTTCTTGTCCGCTTCGCTCTCTGGGATAGCTATCTTTTTGTCACTATCTTTTTCTTTTGCCATTTTTTACCTTATAGTTGAAATTTGGCTTGATTTTATCTAAAAAGAGATGAATTTTACTTGATTTACTCGCAAATTATAATATTTTCGCCAAGCAGTGCAGCGCTATCAATAAGAGCAAAAAGCTGCTCTTTTTCAAACAAAAATCCATAAATTTGATCTTCGTTTTTTAGTATCGCAAGATTTAGTGGCTCTACAAGCGAGCTTGCGCAAAGGTTTAAAAAAGCTTCATCGATACTGTTTTGCGAAATTTGGGGTTTAGTTTTGAAATTTTCATCTTTTATAAAAGAGAGAAATTTATCTTGCGAGGTAGATTTATTAAATTTAAAAATTAATTTTTCTTTTAAGGCCTGCGCTAAAATTTCATCAAATTTAACTAGGTCGATGTAGTTTTGCACACCTAAAATTTGAGCAAAATTTAGCAAGTTTTTATCATAATCAGCCATATTTTTCTCATGCTCGCTTTGTGCCTTTTTAGCCCTATAAATGGCGTAAAATCCGATAGCTATAAACAAAAGTGAAAGGGTAAAAACTTCGCTTAAAAACTCACTCATCATCATCCTTATAAAATGCAAACTTCAGTCTTAAGCTCTACGCCAAATTTCTCTAAAACTCTAGCTCTAGCCAAATTTATAAGGCTAGTGGCGTCTTCAAAGCTTGCGTGGTTAAAATTTATCAAAAAATTTGCGTGCTCTTCGCTAAATTTCGCTCCGCCAATAGCGTATCCCTTTAGTCCAACCGCCTCAAGCAATGCCCCTGCAAAGTGCCCTTCAGGATTTACAAAGCAGCTGCCAAAGCTAGCTCCTTTTGGTTGATTTGCCCTTTTTACGCTTATGGCTTCTGAAATGCTTGCATCAAAGCCACTAGAAAGCTTAAATTTAGCTCCCAAAATGGCCTCATCTATGCCGCTGTGACGGTAGCTAAAGTTTATCTCATCCTTGCTCACCCAGCCACGAGCCAGACGCACATGCGTGAGATTGTCGCTTATGCTAAATTTAAGCAGCCCAGCGTTCATTTTTATAAGTCCGCCAAGTGTGCCTGGGATATTTTTTAAAAACTCAAGGTTCGCGATGTTATTTTGTTTGCAGAAGTTATAAATTTTGGCTGATTTTGTCGCAGCACCTATCTCAAGGTAAATTTTTTCATCACAAATTTCTAAATTTATATAGTCAAAACTCTTGCCAAGCATCGCCATTTTTGGGGGATTTGGCGAGATAAGCAAGTTGTTGCCCCCGCCTATCATCACAGCGCCTAAAAAGTGAGGCGAGCTTAGATCTTCAAGGTTATCAACCTCGAAAATTTCATGCACGCCGCCTATCCTAACCGAGGTAAATTTAGAAAAATCAACAAGCCTCGTCACTGGATAAATTCCGGTATAAAATCAAGCATGCGAGTGGTAAATTCAACCATCATCGAGATCATCCAAGGCATTAAAAATATGATGACAACGACGACTAACAAGATCTTTGGCACAAAGCTTAGCGTGGTTTCGTTTATCTGCGTGGTCGCTTGAAAAATGGAGATGATAAGACCAGCGATTAGTCCGCTTAGCAGCATCGGGAGGCTGATATAAAGGGCGATCTTAAAGGTTTCAACTCCAAGCGAGACAAGCGTACTTTGCATCAGCTAAACCTTACTTCGTTGTATTCAGTTGGGATTAGGTAGTCGTTTACGTCGATCGGCTTTTCAAAAATACCTTTGTCGTAGCCTATTTGATAGAGCTTATTTAGCGCTTTTAGCTGAGTTTCGTTCATGCTTATAGACTCGTCATTTGCGTATAAATTTAGATACACTTTTAGTTCATCTTTGCCAACTCTTATTAAATTTCGCTCCATTAGCATGTGAGATAAAAATGGCTTGTGCGAAGTGGCGATCCTAACGGCCTCGCTAAGCACTCTCTCGCACTCGATCGCGTCAGTTATCGGTAGGCTTCGTCTAAGCGCCATGCCACCAAGTGGAAGCGGCAAATTTTCGCCGTTTAGTTCGCTCCAAATGTCCCAAATCTCACGCTCTACGCAGAGCTTATCGGAGAAATTTAAGATGCTTTCATGTATTAGCACGCCAGCATCGACCTCGCCGCTAAGCACGGCATTTTCGATCTCAAGAAAATTTTTATAAACGATCCTTGCCTCTGGGTAGGCTATGCGAAATAGCAGGGCATTTGTCGTGTTTTTGCCAGAGAGCGCGACCTTGAAATTTCGCTTTAGCTGCTTATCTTTTAGCTTGATAAGCTTTGGGCCATATCCATTGCCAAAGCTCACCGCGCAGCGTAAAAGTGCAAATTCATCGCAAATTTTTGGATAGAGCGCAAAGCTGATCGCTGTTGCCTCATAAGTGCCTTTTAGCGCCTCTTCGTTTAGCGTTTCTATATCAAGCGCCTTTGATGTGAAGGCTAAATTTTTACTGCTGACCCAGCCAAATTTGACCGCAGCATACATGAAAATATCGTCAGCGTCCGGCGAGTGAGCGACGTTTATAGTTTTTAGATTATGCAAAGATGATCCTTTTTTTGATTACGCCATTTTAATGAAATTTATTTAAAATAAAGTTTTAAGGGCGGTTTTGAAACGATTTTACCAGCTTTGCCTCTTTGAAATTTAGCACGTATTTCACGTCTATAGCGTCTTTAGCACCTTTTCTTCGAGCTTGGAGCGTCGAGTAAAACGGATGCTTAAGTTCAAGCATCTTAATCAGTTTTTGATCGCTATCTTCTTTTTTTATATTTTCAACGATTATTGTCGTTATAAATTTGCCCTCAAACTCGTAAAACGGCCAGACAATCACGCCTGCGTCGCTTGTCTTAAAGTCCGTAATCTTAGATTTTTTAGGGATATTTAGCATGGAGATGATCTTTTTGCGCGAGTTGTCCGCGTTTTGCACGGAGATCACCTTTACAAGCAGGTCTTTTTTAACCCCTATACCATTTTGACTAAAGCGATAAACTCCGTCTTCAAGGATGCCAACTTTTTCAAAGGCGTTAGCGTAGTTTGCGGCGGTGCAAGCGGTCAGTAAAAGCGACAGAATCGTTAAAATTTTTATAAATTTCATCTTCTTTCCTAAAATTTAACTCTTTTTAGCCTATCTGAAGCGAAATTTTTTCTGCCAAATTTAGCCTCACCTTTGCCGTTTAGCTCGACTAGATCGCCTGTAAAGCCACAAATGTCATTTTTAACAAGATAGCTTCCCACGCCGTAAATATCAACTGGGGTGTTAAATTTCTCAAATTCGCTCATTTTTTGCGGATTAAAACCTGAGCTAACGACTATTTTAACGTGCTTAAAGCCAGCTTTATCAAGCGCCTCTCTTAGGGCAAATATAAGCTCCTTACAAACGCCGTGCGGGTCAAATTTACTCGTATCTTTGTCTTCAAAATACTTATCTATCAAATTTTTACTAGTATCAACTCTAACCGCGCCAAGCCTCTCTTTTAGGGCATTTGCAGCGTTTAGTGCGTCCGTGATTACGTCGTTGTTGTAGTCCACCAAGGCAGTGATCTGCTCGTTTTCAAAGGTTTTAGCGTAAATTTGGCAAGCCTTCACCACGTCTCCGCCGCACATTTGAATGAGCGCGTGAGGCATGGTGCCGCCACCTTTTAGCCCTGTAAGCTCGCCCTGAGCGTCTGTGGCGACCTTTTTGATGCCGCCGATAAATGAAGCATATCCGTCGCCTGGCTGCGTGCAGATGTCATCTTGTCTATCAGCCATGCTAAAGACGTCCTTGCCATTTGCCGCTTTTATCACGTCTCTGGAGTTTGTCGCTACGCAGCTTCTTCTAGTGAGCGTCGCGTCGATGACGTTTTCTAAAAAGCCAAAATTTTCATACTTGCCGCTTATCTTTAAAACTGGCTCGTTTGCATTTATGATATCGCCATCATCAAGTGCGTAAATTTCAAGCTCGCTTGGGTTTTTGGCAAATTTATTTATGATAGCTAAAACCTCGTCGATGCCACAAAGCATGATATCATCGCGCCTTTGAAAAAACTGCATCGTCACGTGCTGAGCTGGCAGGTTTTGCTTAATAATCTCATTTACTTTTAGAAAATATTTCGCCGTAAAGTAGCCCTCGCCGATCCTTTGATCTAGCTTAAAAGTCTTATCTGTTAGCCTATCTATCTTGCCTTGCATCTTTAGCTCAAGTTCGTTCATGTCTGTCCTTTTGTTTTTGCGAGATTATACCATTTTGGCGAAATTTGGCGCAGGCAAAATAGGGCTAGTGAATTTATGCAAAAAGCAATCTTTATGCCTCAAAAATTTATCCTAGCGCTCTCGCGAGGTCTTGGCGAGGTTGGCATAACGCTCATTTTAGGCGGCAATATCGTAGGCAAAACAGACACCATCTCTCTTGCTATCTACAACGCAGTCTATGACGGCAGAAACGATCAGGCACTCGCTTTAAGCCTTGTTTTAGTTGTGCTTAGTTTCGTCTTATTTTTTATTATAAATTTGCTAGAAAAAAGTAGGATTTAGCACAAAATTTATGCCAGCTAAAAATTAAATTTATTTAAATTTCGCTACAATTAGGGGCTTATATAAAAATTTAGGAGAATTTTCTATGAAAAAAGAAGATATAAAAGAGCTTATCGAATTTTTTAATGGTATGGAGATGAATCATATCAAGATAAAAAGTGGTGATTTTGAGGTCGAGGTAGAGAAATTTGCTGATTATTGCGCACCTGCAAAGCCAGTGGTACAAGCAGCAGCTCCAGCGCCAACGCCTGTAAATGTTGTCGTTAGTTCAGAGGTAAAACCAGCTGCAAATTCGCCAAAAGATAGCATAAAATCTCCTATGGTAGGTACTTTCTACGCTGCTCCAAGCCCAGGCGCTGCTCCATTTGTAAAAGTAGGTCAAAGAGTGAGAAAAGGCGATGTAGTGGGCATTATCGAAGCTATGAAGATCATGAACGAGATCGAGGCTGAATTTGACTGCCAGATCACTGAGATGCTAGTCTCTGACGGACAGCCAGTTGAGTTTGGATTGCCGTTGTTTGGCGTGGAGAAAAATTAATGGAATTAAAGAGAATTTTAATAGCAAATCGCGGTGAGATCGCTCTTCGTGCTTTGCGAACGATAAAGGAGATGGGTAAAGAAGCCGTTGTAGTTTATTCAACCGCTGACAAAGACGCGCTTTATGTAAAATACGCCGACGTGGCTATTTGCATCGGTAAAGAGCGCTCAAGCGACAGCTACCTAAACATCCCAGCTATCATAAGCGCAGCTGAGATCAGCGAAGCAGACGCTATCTTCCCAGGTTATGGCTTTTTAAGTGAAAATCAAAATTTTGTTGAAATTTGCTCACACCACAAGATCAAATTTATAGGACCAAGCGTTGCTGCGATGGCTTTGATGAGCGATAAGAGCAAGGCAAAACAAGTCATGCAAAGAGCCGGCGTGCCAGTCATCCCTGGCTCAGACGGCGCTGTGGCTGATACAAAAGCTGCAAAAGAGCTAGCCAAAAAGATCGGCTATCCTGTCATCTTAAAAGCTGCTGCAGGCGGCGGCGGACGTGGTATGCGCGTGGTTGAAAAAGAGGCTGATTTAGAAAAAGCATTTTGGTCTGCTGAGAGCGAGGCGATGAGTGCATTTGGCGATGGCACGATGTATATGGAAAAATATATCCTAAATCCACGCCACATCGAGGTTCAAATCATCGGTGATAGCCACGGCAACGTGCTTCACATAGGCGAGCGCGACTGCTCTATGCAGCGCCGTCACCAAAAGCTGATCGAAGAGAGCCCAGCTATCTTACTTGATGAAAAAACAAGAGAGAGGCTACATGAAACTGCCATAAAAGCGGCAAAAGCGATCGGCTACGAGGGAGCAGGTACGTTTGAGTTTTTGGTTGATAAAAATTTAGACTTTTACTTCATCGAGATGAACACAAGGCTTCAAGTCGAGCACACAGTAAGCGAAATGGTAAGCGGACTTGATATCATCGAGCTTATGATAAAAGTGGCTGAGGGCGAAAAGCTACCGTCACAAAAGAGCATCGAGCTAAAAGGCCATGCGATCGAGTGCAGGATCACGGCCGAGGATCCAAACACCTTCACTCCGTGCCCTGGCAAGATCACAAAATATGTTTGCCCAGGTGGCCGCAACGTGAGAATGGATAGTCACATCTATCAAGACTACTCTATACCGCCGTATTATGACAGTATGATAGGCAAGCTCGTAGTTTGGGACACTGATAGAAACAGAGCCATTCACAAGATGAAAGTAGCTCTTGATCAGCTCATAATAAGCGGCATCAAAACAACAAAAGACTTTCACATCGCCATGATGGAAAACAAAGACTTTTTAAGCAACAACTACGATACAAACTATCTTTCAAGACATTAAAACTAAATTTTAAACCATTGCCTTTTGGCTTTGGTTTAAAATTTCATATTTAAATTTATTTTATATAAGCCAAGATTTTATGAGTTGAACTATTTTAAATTTAAGAGAAATTTAGCCAGATTGTAACTACAAAATGTAATAAATACTAAAAATTTATCTAAATTTATTAGTAGCAACTAAGCTTTGTGATATTCATACCATTTTTAAAATATGGCGGATAGGGCATAGTCACGGTAAATGGCACTGCTTTTTGCTTTGGTAAATTTTGAGCTACGTCAAATTTATATGCCACAGTGTTTGGTCTCTCGTCCTCATCGCCTCCAAAAACCCATGAGAAAAATGAAATCCCGCTTGGTTTAAATAGTGCCTCGCCGCCAAGATCGTTTTTGTTTAGCGGTTGATTTATGAGCTTAATTGTAAGGGTGCATTTGCTAATGGTAAATTTACCGACATTTCTTACTTGACCACGAAATACAATGCTTTCATTTCTTAACACTCGCTCGCTTTTTACGCCTTCGACTATGCCTTTTTTGGTGTATTTATCAAGAACTAGCATCAAAAAAATGGCAAGCGTGGTTGAGACCAAAATGTTTGTAAAAAGTAGCGATAAAAATAGTTTTCGCTCAGCTCTAAATGAAAGCACAAGAAATAAAATAGAAAGTAGTGCGATCGCAAAAAGCACGATGATATGCACGATGGTAAAGTAGTTTGAGCTCATCAAAAACACTCCGCTTTTTTGGTGATATTGTAGTCAATGAAGGCAAAGTCATTGACAAATTCTCTTATCTGTTTGCTCTGCTTTGGTAAAAGCACTTCATTTAAAATGATCCTTTTTTTAGCAAAAGGATTTAGTGAATTTAGAAAATTTCTCGTGCTTTGTTTTGAGCCAAGGTAGAAGCCAAGCTCGATTTTGCAAACGTTTAATGTGTAGTTTGAGTTATTTGTGATGTTAAAATCAACCATCAACGCATCGACATATTGAAGCTGTTTTGTGTTTATTTTGCTTATGCTAACTGGTCTTAGATTTTCATTTATATATTTGTTTGCGTAGTAGTTACCTGCGAAAAGTCCCAAAAAACCAGCTAGGATAAATAAAAATCCTATCTGCCACCATGACTTTATCGCGACGAAAATTCCTAAAAGCACGATAAATATAAAGGCTAAAAATACCCAACCATAGGCTAAAAAGTCGATAAGTTTGGCATTTTGAAGTATGAAAAGTATGTTATGCTTGATGCTATTTAACATCTCGCGATCTTTTTTCTTCGATGCCACTCATGCCAAAACGCCTTGCAAGCTCGTTTTTAACGGCATCTGGATGTATGTTGTGGGCTGAAAGTGCCACAAGTGTGTGAAAGCAAAGATCAGCTGCTTCATAGATGAGGTCATTTTTTGCTTTTTGCTCATCTTGTTTTATCTGCTTGGTAAAACTAAGCTCTTTTGCCGCCATGACAAGCTCTGTAGCCTCCTCGCCAACTTTTTTTAGAATTTGATTTTCACCCTTTTTAAAAAGACTTGCCACGTATGAAGTTTGCGGATCAGCATTTAGCTTTCTATCTTCTATAACGTGATAAAGCTCGTCAATGACGCCGTAACTTGGCTTTTTAACCTCGCTTTTTTCATCTGAAATTTCTAAATTTTCTAAATTTATCTCGTTAAAAAAGCAAGACCTTGCCCCAGTGTGACAAGCAGCGCCTCCGTTTTGAACGACTTTTAAAAGCAAAGTGTCGTTGTCGCAGTCTAAAAACGCAGCCTTGATCTCTTGCGTGTTGCCACTCTCTTCGCCTTTTTTCCAAATTCTATTTTTAGTGCGTGAAAAGTAGTGAGCGTAGCGGCTAGATAGAGTTAAATTTAGTGCTTCTTCGTTCATATAAGCAAGCATCAAAACCTCGTTTGTAGCGTGATCGCAAACCACCACCGGGAGCAATCCACCAACCTTTTGCCAGTCTATACTTTTTGCTACGCTATTCATTTTTACCTTTCGCTAACCGAGCTAGCTTTTGCCCTATCTTTCGCATCTAGCCAAATATTTGGCACAGCTCCGCCAGGTGTTAAGAAAATTTTGGCATCTTTGTTTTCTTTAAGAGCGTCGTTAAATCTATTTTGCGTCTCGATCTGTTTTAAATTTAATAAATTTTGATCGACACTTTTTGCGATCTCTTTGTTTGCATACGCAGTCGCATCAGCCTCGATCTTGATAGCATCTGCCTTACCTTTTGCCTCGATGATCGCAGCTTTTGCAGTACCTTCTGCAAGGGCAGCTTGTTTTAGA